>CABMII010000084.1 GCA_902386255.1 uncultured archaeon | reverse complement strand
GTGCCAATGGGAAAGCATATATTGTCATTCGGGATTATTTCATCCGTCCTTAGTTTTGTTTGTTTCATCGAAAATCAATACAAACATGCTAAGGGCACTTATTTTATTTAACTGTCAAAATTGGGTTAAAAGCGCAGAAAAGCACTTAATGAATTATAGCAATTCCAGCAAGTCTTCCCTGCTCAAACCAGTCTGATGAAGAATATCTAGAAGTGTCCCTTTTGCAAGTTCCCGATGCAGTGGAACAACCGCTTTATACGTTATTTCAGGCGTGACTTTTTGAAGAGAAACGTGACTGCCCTTTTGACGAACTTCCACAAATCCTGCCTTTTTTAATGCAGTAATAAGTTCTTTACCGGAAACTACAGGCAGTTTAGGCATAAGCTACTTCAACTGTTGTCCAGAAAGGTTTTGAGGTTTCACGAGGCAGGTCTTCACCGAAACTTTCGATATAGAGTTCGATGGCCTCCTTGATGTTTGCCTGAGCATCCTCAAGAGTTTCTCCCTGCGAGGTTACGCCAAGCTCTGGGCATCTTGCAACAAAAAATTTGTCTTCCTTCTGGATTGAAACGAGAAATGTTCTCATAGTGACCTGTATTTCTGTTTTAACCTAAATATAATCATCTCTATGGGAAACAGTTTTTTTTTTCATACGATGCCCCCATCCTCCGCACTCGTGTCTCGGCGCCGTGTGTTTGCGTGATGGGAGGGGCGAGGCGTTAGCAGGAATGGAAGGGGGCTGGAATTCCATGATGCGCTTTGATTTTTATAAATTCAATACGATTAATTTGTGGCGCTTATTTAAAAGCCGATGCATCCAATTCTCAAAATAAAAGAGACCACCATTCTCCGCGCTCGTCTGCCGGCGCCGTGTGTTTGCGGGATGGGAAGGGGGCGAGGCATTTGCAGGAATGGAAGGGGGCTGGGATTTCCATGAAACGCCTTGATTTTTATAAATTAAATACGATTAATTTGTGGCGCTATTACAAAATACCCCGAGCAGCCGTTGTTTAGAAAAAATTAACAACGAACTCAATACGAACTAAAACGAACTCTTGAGTTAGTACGAGTATGTACCAGTTCGCTGTTTAACCCCCATTCAGCCAAATCTCAGAAAAAAGAGGTGCCCCCATCCCACGCGCTCGTGTGTCGGCGCCGTGTGTTTGCGGGACGGGAGGGGGCGAGGCATTAGCGGGAATGGAAGGGGGCTGAAATCCCATTATGCGCTTTTATTTTTATAAAGTTAGAACGATTAATATGTGGCGCTAATTCAAAAGCCGATGCAACCAAATCTCAGAAAACAGAGGCGCCCCCATCCCCCCGCGCTCGTATGTCGGCGCCGTGTGTTTGTGTGAAGGGAGGGGGCGAGGCATTTGTAGGAATGGAAAGGGGCTGGGATTCCATGAGGTGCCTTGACTTTTATAAATTCAGCACGATTAATTTGTGGCGCTTATTTAAAAGCCGATGCAACCAACTCTCAGAAAAAAGGGCGCCCCCATCCCCGCACTCGTCTGGCGGCGCCGTGTGTTTGCGGGATGGGAGGGGGGCGAATTTACCTTGATTCATGGTCGTTCCGATATGAAGTTTATTTACAGGTTGCATAACCACCTGCATAGGGAAGCAACCTGATTTGCATCAGTCAAGTTGGCAGCATTACTAAGCGTACCATCTTCCAATTGGCTCCAGATTTCTTCAGCCATGCTATTTTCAATCGCGGCTCCGACAAAGAATAAGTGAGGTGAAAGCCCATGATTTGCAAATGCCATATTTATTCGGGATAGGGATGTTCTTGCAGTTTTCCAGTGCTCATCTGCCCCGGCGGGGTCAATACCACCCTTAAGTTCTCCAAGTGCAACATAAAGGGCAGGATTTCTATAACTACCGGAAAGTTCCTCATTACTGCAATTGAAAAGGCACAGGTCTACATTTTTCTTCAAAAATGGCACGGTAAGGTTATATTTTACAGTACGATTCCGACCACCGCTTGACCAACTGAGACCTTTTGCATATAGCTCAATATCGGTATCGTCTCCGGCCCCCTGTATCCATGTGTTGCTCTTTTCAGAAAACCATTGATATGAAATTCCGGCAACAGAAAGAGTGGCAATGATTGCACGCGTAAGCTTGCGTTGAGCCATTGCCCCACCTACGTTTCGCATAGATCCACCTAATGCATCCCCTCGTGTCAAAAGGAATCGAAATACCAGCTCTTCAACAAATTTTGATCCTGCTGGTTCAAGGAACTGTTTTATCAGTCCTTGTATCGCTTCCTCTTTGTCTTGCTCTTCCATATGCCCCGCAGCTTTATCTGAAACTCCAGCGGCAGTTAACAGAGCTGCCTCTATACCAAGAATATTGATTAATGAGGCAGGAGTTTTGGCTTGAGATGCAGCCGCTTTTAGAGATCTTGCCTCTTCGATAAATGGTGTTGCCCTACGATTCCGTTCGAGTGCCAATGCAACGAAACCTGCTCTTGTCTCCTCGTAGGTTGTTTTAAGGTCATCGCTACAATTTATGTGTTGCCGGTATGGCTGGTCTGCTGGCATTATATTTTTCTCCATACATAAACACATTTTCGCAAAGGATTACGCCCATGCTCCCCCATTTGCTGGCTGCTATTTCCTTTGCCATTCGGCAGTACAAGAATGTTTTCAACATTGAATCCTAGCTTTTCAGCTATTGATGAAAGTATCATATCGACTGAGATGCTTGCGCCAGCATAGCGAACATTATCATTAACCATGAATAAGAGTCCATTTTGTTTCATCACGCGCGAACATTCAGCGATAATACATGCCATTTCATAGAAGTAACCCCTTACCATTCTGGGAATACCAGTATTGTTCAGCTTACCTTGTGCCTTTTGTTCTTCCAAGTATCGTAATATGGTTTGCAGCAATTCTTGAGTATCTGCTGCCTCTATGGCTTTAGCCCATTGGTGATTTATCGCGAGCAAGTCTTTGGCGCGATTCTCAACGGTACAACTTAGCATTTGTTGCCTGAGGTTGATTAGCTCTTTCTCATCTACTCCAAGCAATGCCAATTCCAGAGCATAAGTCCGGGTGTAGTCATAACGATTGCAGTAAGGGGGAGATGTTACTATCGCACCATAAGAATCATTCGGCAGCTTTGGCATTATATCCAGACATGAACCCTGAAAAAGATGGATATTGCCATGATTGCGCTCATCCAGAAGTCCACTGCTGAGCTTCAGGTCATTCAAAATATCCTCAATCTTTGTACATATTGCCCGGTCAAAATCAAGGATTTCTCCTTTATCGAACGGTTTTCCCCCTTTCCTGCGTCCGGATCGATAATCCCACCGAAGATATTGACCATCTTTGCGAGTGAAACTAATGGATTCCAAAACGCATAGAAGAGCAAAACGCAGGATAATTTGAACGCACTTATTCTCATTCTGCATCGTACCCATATACTGCTCGATTGCTTCGGCTGTCTCTGTTGAGTATGCACCGTCTGTAATTCGCAATTTGGGCAGCGGGTATCTGACTTGTGATTCCTTCCATGGACATGTTTTCAACCACCTTTTGATTGCGGCAAAATCATCTGATGTAAATTCTTTTTCCAAACACAACCTGGCTACAATGATCTGCTGGCCTATGGGGAGCAGTTCGATACCATCAACATCCATGCCTATACCACTTGCTGCAAACAGGGTTGTTCCACTTCCTGCAAATGGGTCCAAAACTTTACCGGATACAATCCCGTATCTGTTAAGTAGATACTCCACAAGAGGAGCAGAAAAAGCTTCTTTATATTTGTACCAGCGATATGACGCCATAGTTTTGTTTGCCTGAAAGCTGACAAGTTGTCGAGTTAAAGACCTCTGTATTATAAACTTATTACTGAAGTGTTGTGACAGTTCAAAATCAAGATTCTCGATCTTGGAGAGAGTGTTAAGTTGTTCAGGTATTACTATTTCGAGTTTCTCGATTGGATTTTGAGAAGAAACTTTTGGGTTTGTGTTGAAATCAAATAGATTCATTTCAACAGTTTTTTTCATTTTTTGAGGTAGTAAGGATATCATTTAGTTTTCCCCATATTTTCAATGTG
Organism: uncultured archaeon; assembly: GCA_902386255.1. Taxonomy (GTDB): domain Archaea; phylum Halobacteriota; class Methanosarcinia; order Methanosarcinales; family Methanoperedenaceae; genus Methanoperedens. Next base: position 17,807 of record CABMII010000084.1, on the reverse strand, counting down.
TTTTCCATGATGCTTTCATTGAGAATGGTATATTTAACATTCCACCAAGTTGAGTGAAAGTGTTCAAGATATTTTCTTCAATTGTTAAAGAAGATTTTACCAAGAATCGAGGCGCATCCTCAAAAAACGAACCGCAGATGAACGCAGATGAACGCAGATTTATTGTGTCGGGTCTGTACCAGCGCAGTACGGGGTCGCTGTCGGCGGGGCTGCGCCAGTGGAGGCGCTCGGAGAGGAGGGGGCTGGGGTTTGGTGAGAGGGGGGCGCAGAGAGTTGCAAGCATATTTATACACTCGTTCCTACATATAAAATCTATAATGATTTTGAAGTGGTTTACCTTTGGGGCGCTCTGAGAGAACTTCGCCCACTCTTTTAGAAAATGCGAGTGTTATTGGTAAGTATGTGGCAAAGGCGGTAGTATTCCAATTGAGTTTTGTCAAACCTAAGATTTCCTTGCATATTTCTTTAATTTCTGAATCTCCTTTATGAATAATCAACAAAGGCTTGGGGATACTATGTCCTGGATAGGTCCTAATTCTTGGAGTATAACCTGAAGTATATAATATATGTTCACTCTCCGATAATGATATTAAAGTTCCTCTCAAAACTGGATAGGATCCCATTCGCATAAAACGAATTCCATTATTTCTTTTAGAAATAGTCACAAAATCTTTTTTGGCATTTTGGTTAGCAGTTTCAATAGCTGCCCTAAAACCAGCATCTTCAGCCGTACTAAATAATGTAGATTTATGAATCACTATTCTTGAGGGAGTTCTCCCTGCTTTTTTCATATATCTATCAATCGCATCCTTTAATAAATCTTCAGCCTGAGTTTGCGAAAGATGGAATTCATTAGTTTTTTCATCAATATAAACTTCTGTACCTCTTAAGACAAGTCCTTCTCCGTTATTTGTAAAAACTTGTGCCATTGATGTTTGAATATCTCTATTAAAACCTAATTTGTCATAATAGAAGGATATCCCCACATAACATGTGTCCTGCCTTAATTTGGCAAGCCTCCACGGCTTTCCATTTGCCTTGTAATAAAGTGCTGTTGAAAAATTCCAAGCAAAAGATGCAGGATCTTGTCTCATTCTTATTTTACCCTTCTCATAATCGAGGATTACATCGCATGTTGATTCCTTTAATAATTGAATCGGAATAGTCGATGGCAAATCCATAATCTTTCCCTTCAATGCGTTTCTAAAATCATATCCTTTGAGCTTTGGTTTTGCCTCAACTTCATTGATTCCCCAATCAGATAGAAAACTCTGGTTTTGTTCTTTTAACTTTTGAATTTCTTTTTCTAATGGAGTTGATTTTACCGTTTTTGCGCCTCTTGTTCGCTCAGATATCCCACAGAATTCCTCAACATCATAAGGAACCATGCACAATATAACGTTCGGGGGATTGTCTTCGTATATAGTTTCAATCTTCTCGTAAAATAATTTAACAGCAGCTCCAATTCTTTCATTTGTATCTACGATGTTCACTAATCTTGATATTTCATCATCTAAAATCGTCGCTTGCCAATTCTCAGACAATTCAATCGAACATTGGAATTTTGTATCTTTTGATATCCCAGGGAATGGCGGAAAAAGCCATTTATTTGGTTCATCACTTTCTATGGGGTTGCTGATCAAACCAACTATTTTTTTTGCTTTTTCAATGGCAGATTTATTGCCTACAAGACCAAGTCTGACCTTTTCTAATATCGAACTTTCTGTTGTAAAATGATATGGTCCAAAATATTTGAGACCTAACCGCGGATCTTTCTCTTCGTGCATACCTCCAAATACCAGATTCTGCTCTTCTAAATAAGTAGCCTCAAAATTAATCAAAGTCATCCTTCCTATAACTTAATTCGTCGGACTCTCCTTCGATTTCTAATCGAAATTCGGAGGACGGTATGTCATAAATTATTCCTACTGGCAGTTCGACAGTCAAAGGTTCAGAGCCAATTTCAAGATAATCGCTTATATGAATAGCTCCGCCATCGCCTAATTGGTGCATCCAAAAAAGCACCGTATTTAGATAGCTACTATTATATCTACTATAAGAAAGTCTTGTTATGATTGTTCCTTCCTTTGATCCAACAATGGGATTTTTTCCATCATCTGTTATAATAAAAGTGGGAAGTATCCTTAAAAAGAAATTTTCTTTTCCTATTTGAATAAATTCAGGGGAAAATGCAACATGCCAATAAATGAATCTCTCTAATTGTTCAGCGTACATTTTTGCAGCCACTGTTTTTGTAGACTTTTTGTACCTACTTTGCCATTTCTCTTTTCTGCTATCTTCCTCTAAAATATAGTAAAATTTATTAAAATTATCAAAATAATACATGCCTTTAGCAATGGCATAATGCTTTATTTCTCTATTAAGGATTTCAATGATAATTCTATTCTTATCCTCGTTCTTTAGCCAAAGTTCTATTGGCTCTTTCCTGATAGTTTCTGGGTGGACAAGCCTTCTATAAACATTGTCACTGTTTATCAAGTTTTCGAATGTCACTATATTACTATTCCAAATTTTGAATTTATGCATCCACTCTGGAAAAACGCCCTCTTGTTTAAGAAGAACCTTTATTGAAACATCATCAAAGTCCTTTTTTTGACCCACATATACATATTTGGGAAATTTTGTTACTTTAAACAGATTGCTATGTATTTTTTCATCGAGTTTATCTGGTTCCCCACTTAAAACAGATATACGATACTCTTCTTTTTCGAGCCGTTTTTTAATTAACTGATTTTCATTTGAACTTGGATGGGTACTTTGCGTTCCACGGCGATAAAACAGTTCTTCTTTTGAAAAAACAATTCTTTCTTTATCTCCTCTTTTGTATTTACCTTCTTTATTTGGTTTTAATTCAGTGTAAGAAGGAGGAATGTAAATTATAGCGAATCTTTTAGATATTGAATTGATTTTTTGCCTTACTTCTTCTTTTGAACTAGAAAATAAATCTCCGAAGTCCCTATTAAATTCTTTATAAGAAATTTCAATAGGTATGTCCGTGAACGAATTGAATTTTTCCTGAAGAGAAGCTTGATCTACGTCATATTCTTCTGGAAGTCCTACTGGAAGGTATAAATTGCTTTTAACTTCCTCCCAGCCTATTAAAATCCATCCACCCCCATAATTACTAAATGCAAAAATATCCTTTGCCAATTCGGGGAAGGAAGAATCTTTTCTGGTAGTTATTATTTGTTTAAAATCTAGATAAGGGCATTCCTTATTTTGAGATGTTAAAAAATCAACAATGTAGTCACTGAGTGGTTCCGTTTCAACTTCATTGATGACTACACCGCCAACAACCTCTCGCATACTATCTTTCCATTATTATCTTAATGTCTATTTATTCTACTTGCCTTCTCCAGAGATGGATGTCCTATAGATATTAAGCGAGAGGTAACTCGCCTAAATATTTATCTAATTATATTCAAATCTATACAAGGTTTTATTGCCCACTATTACTTGTATTGGAGGAAGTAATCTATCATATGAGGGATATCCATATTTACCATTTTTACTCCTCGCAATTATTCTGATTGATTCCTTCTTTCCCTTGGGCTTGTAGGAATTTGGAGACGCGTTAAGAAACATGATTTTTTCTTGAAAATCATATAAGTAATCTCCTTTGCCTATCAGCTTATAACTATCTTGTAACATTTTCACCTCCTGTCTTCATCTTGGACGATTTGATTACGATAGTTAAACATCACACCCCCACCCCATACCTCTTCCTGTCCTTCAGCTCCTGCTTCTTGCCCTCATTCCATCCGCTCACAGCTTGGATATAACCAGTCACCCTCGATAGATGCTCCACATTATCGCTCTCACAGTTGGGGCACTCATCCAGAAGCCCTGACGCCACATGGAAATCATCCATGCACACAGTCATGTCCTTCGTGAAAGCAAAATAGCCCACCTGCGTGTTCTTCGCTATATTCATGGCGAACTCCTTAAGCCCATGCGGGTCAGGCGCAGCCTCGCCAAGCCAGATATGCAGGATATTGCCCCCGTCCACTATCGGGAAGAAGGTCTCCTCAAGCTTGATGCGCTGGGGAAGCGACACATCCGCTGCCGGGGGCACATGCGTGCCGTTGGTGTAATACACAGGCAGGTCGCGCGTCTCGTGGATGTGCGAGAGCGCCTCCGGGACATTGCCTTTGATTATCGGCTCGGCGCACTTCCTGTATTCCTTGTGCAGCAGGTCTGAGACTGCGAATCGCTGCGCCGTCGTCTCGGCGGGTGTCCGGGCAAGCGCTATCTCCATGCCGTATTTCTCAGAGAGTTCCTTTGCATAGAACTTCATCTCGAACATCGCCCTGATGGCAAGGCGGCGCGCCTCCTCGCTCTCATGGATCTGCTTCCCAGTATGGTGCTGCACCATCTCATTGATGCCCACAACTCCAATAGTATAAACAAGCCCTTTCGTATCAACTGCGATTTCGCCGCGCTGCATGGTATAAGGGTCTTTGGGTCTTTGCGTGGCGAATGGCATTCTCTGGTTCTTGATAACGATATCCATCCACTTGCGCTTCACTTTGAAGAGTTCCATACACATATCCATCATTTGCTTGAGTTCCGCAAAAAGCGTTTCATCATTCTTCTGCGCCTTGTATGCAGCCCGCGGGCAGTTAAGCGATACTACCTGCCAGGCGCCCATCGAAAAATGCTTGCCGTTCCTGAAGTAAAGCTTCTCCTCAAACTCCGAGTCCTTCTCAAGCGATGATGAGAAATTATATGCGCAGCACTGGTAGCAGCTTATGCCCTTTCCCGCGCCCCTGTACTCGGGCAACTGGTTGTCAAAATACGGCGCTCCGTACTTGGCAGCCAGTTCGAATGCCTTCGTATAAAGCTCGTCGTAGCTTAGAATATCAGGATGCGAGCGGTTGAATTCATCGTCCTCAACCATGAAATCAGGCTCGATGCTGATCTCGGGTTTCGGGAAATTGAACGGCTTTCCCCAGTAATCGCCTTCAAGCATAACGTTCATCAAGGCTTCAAACGACAGGCGGACCTCGCGCTCGAATTCCCCGTATGTGCGTTTGGGGGACATAACGCCGTCCCAGACACTCCCTTTATAAACAACGGGCTTATCGCGCCAGAGTTTGGGGACGCCGGGGGACAACTGTACGGAGGAAAATACAAGCTGCCCGCCGCGTGCCACCATCATCTGGGTCATTTCATAAACGAACATCTGCATGAGCTGCTCTATCTCCTTGTAGTCCATGCCTTCAAAAAATGGCGCCATGAAAGTAAGGAAATTATAGAATCCCTGCCCGCCGGCAAAATTCGTCTGGGCGCTTCCCAGCGCTTTCACTGCATGGAGTATCGCAACCTCTGCTTTCTTTGCCGGTCCTGCCACGCTTGCCTTTGTGCCGCTGCCGTCTGGCATAAGACCGTAATAGAAGAAATACCGCAGGTCCCAGTCCTGGCAGAAAGCGCGCGTTCCCAGGTATTCAAGGTCATGGATATGGATATCGCCGTTAAGATGCGAGTCCGCAAGCCGCGGCGGGAGCATGAGAAGATACTGCTCCTTGCTCATCTTATCCGCTTTTTTCTTGTGGCTCGTCTCTGCATTCTCCTGGAGGTTGGCATTGTCGTTGGCTTCAAAGCCCGTGCCCATATCTATGCGGTAAGCGTCAAAAACAGGCGTGCCCACCCTTGTTGAGATATTGCGCCATTCGGTATGCCCGCGTTCAAGAAGTATGATATTTACAAGCTCGCGCACAAGAGGTCCGGAGAGGAATTTCACGCCCATGTCCTTTATTCTCTTCTCGGTTTCCCTGGCTATCTCTTTTGCTTCCTCTTCGCTAATCGGCGCTATCCCGTGGAACTGCTCGCAAAGTTTTGTCTCCTTCAAAAGCTGTTTGACGATGGTGTTCCTGTCCCAATCCATAAGATGCCCGTCTGTTGTCCTCACCTTGGGAATCACCGATATCTGGGAGCCGCCGAGCGTTTTCTGGATGGTCTGTGTTTTCCTGGTTTGAGCCGTTTTGTTTTTCAGGACGGTGAGGGAATTCTCTTTTTCTTTCAGGAACGCATCCAATAACTCCCCTCTATGTTCTTCCATAAAATTTAATATCTGAACTTCAATATATTTGCCCATCGTTTACTACACCTCTTTTTATTTGATTATGCAGATTCATCCGTTACAGCCGAAACCCGTGGGTTCACCAAAGTCAAAGCATAACTGGCTGAAAGCCTACTTTCCTTCGCTAAGTAGGGATTCCAGCTTGTCTTGGTTTATCCTGTCCTGTGTAAACAGGTCGTTATATGTATGGAATTTATTACCTATTTGCAGCACCGGAGCCATCATAGTGAAAACTCCGTTCATTCGGAGTTCGGTCAGTGCTGCCGGGGTAGCCATATCTACCTCAGTAAATCGTACATTTTTATTCTCCAGGAATTGCTTCAGTACCCTGCAATTCGGACAGTTTCTGGTGGAATATATCAGGATGCCCTGCATGCCATATCTCCTTAGTAAATGACAAGTATATCTTGAAGGGTTATAACAGTTTTCCAGACCACTTTTGGATACAATCGCATATTGTTTGTTATCATATATTTTACCATACTTGAATGATGTCTAACATGTTTGTTATCATGTTAATTATCAAATAAGGTACTGTTAAAAATAGCATTGTTTGTTGAATTTGTTAAGAAAAAATTATGTACTAAGCTTGTGTGTTTATTTCGATTTATGTACCTTAAATTCAAAGATGAAGTTTTATCTGTATTATCGAATGCAGTGGATAAAGCGGGATTTGAAGCCGAAGACATGGCGTTAAATGAAAGCCCGCACGCGGACATCTCCTCTTCAGTGGCATTCAGGCTGGCTCCGAAATACAGGAGAAGCCCGAAAGAGCTATCTGAAATCATATACGCGAATATCAAAATACCGCCCGACTCTTTCATAGACAGGGCTGTGACTGCAGGACCTTACATCAACTTTTTTGTGAGCCGCCCGTTCTTAAATGAAACCGTCCTGCGCGTGCTGCTTGAAAGAGAGAATTTCGGGAACCTTGATAACAGGGGAAAAGTCATACTTGAGCACACATCTGCAAACCCGGATGGTCCGCTGCATATCGGTCATATCAGGAACTCTGTAATTGGTGATACACTTGCGCGGATTCTTACGCGCGCCGGTTATGACGTCGAGACACAATATTATATAAACGACATGGTAAGGCAGATTGCAGTGGTGGTCTGGGGACTTGAGAATTTCAAATTCGATACTACTAAAAAGAAAGACCATGCAATAGCCGAGGTCTATATCAACGCCAATAAGAGTCTTGTAGATGAAAAAGAGCATTCACCCGAGGTGGATGCCATCATGAAAAAATACGAGACAGGCGACACGCAAATCGATAAAAAATTCAAAGACGCCATCGATACTGCCATGGAAGGGATAAAAGAATCCCTGCGGCGCATGAATATCCACCATGATAAATTCATCTGGGAATCGCAGTTCGTGCGGGGCGGCGATGTAAACAGGATGATGGAGCGGATAAAAAAACTAGAACGTACCATGAAGAAGGATGGGGCGTTCATGGTTGATTTAAACGACGTGGGAATTCAAAAATCGCTTGTAATCCAGCGCTCGGACGGGACATCCCTTTACACCACGCGCGACCTTTCGTATCATGAATGGAAAGCAAAACAATGCGACAGGATGATAGACATACTCGGTGCAGACCACAAGCTCATCTCATCCCAGCTTAAAGCGGTGCTTCGTATTCTCGGTCTTAAGGAGCCTGAAATCGTGATTTTCGAGTTCGTGTCGCTGCCTGAAGGCTCGATGAGTACGCGAAGGGGTGTTTTCATCTCGGCTGATGAACTCCTTGACGAGGTTGAAAAAGCTGCTTATGAAGTGGTGGATAAAAAGCTTCCTGAAAAGGATGAGGACTTTAAAAAGAAAGTGGCGGCGTTTGTGAGCATCGGCGCGGTGAGGTACGATATTGTTAAGATATCACCGGAAAAGGCAACCACGTTTGACTGGAAGGAGGCTGTTGACTTTGAAAAACAGGGCGCTCCTTTTATCCAGTATTCACATGCCAGGGCGTGCAGCATCATCAGGAAAGCGCAGGAAGATGGAATTGCCTTCGAGGTATTTGATCCAAATGTGCTGCTTGAGGAACAGGAAATAGCGCTCATAAAAAAATTGTCCTGGTTTGAAAATGCAATCGACACCGCATCACATGATTTAAAACCAAACGTTCTTGCCATTTATGCGAGGGAACTTGCCGATGCCTTTAACCAGTTTTACAGGTATGTGCCTGTGCTCGATACTGAACCTGAGTTCAGGGCTGCGCGCCTTGCTCTTGTTGACTGCTCTCGCATCGTCCTTGCGAATGCGCTTGATACGCTCGGGATTACAGCCCCCGAATCCATGTAGTGATTTATGGAAAAACTTTATGAAAGTTTAATCAAAAACCGTCGCGCCTGTTTATGGGCGCATACACGTATGGCTTTGCCATACGTGGGTACTGCGCAAGCCGAAGTTTCGGCTTTCAAACGACAGGTATGCAACAGCATACCTGAACACCGCATAAAGTGAGGTGTCGCTTTATGCAAATAATCTCGGTCGTGGGATACAAAAAAACTGGGAAAACAACATTAGTAGAACGGCTGGTAAGTGCTCTTTCAAAGCACGGTTCTGTCGGGACGATAAAACACATGCAGGGGCACAGTATAAACACCCCTGATACGGATACATGGAAACATGCAAAAGCAGGGGCAAATGTCGTGGTCGCCGTTACTGCCGAAGAACTTGTGAAATTCTCAGGGAATAACAATCTTACGAAAGCAATTGATGAGCTTGCAAACGGGGGAATGGATTTTGCAGTGGTTGAGGGTTTTAAGGAAAGCAAACTCCCAAAAATAGCGCTTGGCGAGGTCAACGCCGCTGGAATTATTAAACAACTGGATAATCTGGAAAGTGCAGACATAGAAGAACTTGTTGATATTATCTTGCGGCAGCCGGAATACCATACGCTGGATTCACTTATTAATAAAATCCGAAAATCAAAAGACTTGGGAAAAACAGGCGCCATAGGGACTTTTACTGGTATTGTCAGGGCGCAAAATAAGGGCGCCCGGACGGAGTATCTTGAATTTGAGGAGTATGGTGGGGTTGCCAAGCAAAAAATGGATGAAATATGCGCCAATCTTCGGGAAAAAGAAGGCATAATCGATGTGCTGATGCACCACAGGACAGGCATCATCCCGGCGGGTGAGGATATAGTTTATATTGTTGTTGCGGCAGGTCACAGGGAACAGCTATTTCCTGTATTAAGTGAAGCCATTGAACGCTTGAAACTCGAAGTCCCGATCTGGAAGAAAGAGCACACGGTAGAGGGTGAATGGTGGGTTCATGATAAGGCGTAATCTAGGTTGGAAAAATCAACCACGGAGGACACAGAGAGCACAGAGCGCCCTAGTTTTCTCTGCGTCCTCTGCGAACTCTGTGGTTTAAAATATACTATCAGTTGTTATGTGGAAACTATAACCTGCTTCATGATTTTTTCTTGTAATACCGCTCTTTTTCGCTGAAGATGCAGCCGCAGTATTTTTGCATATATAATTCAAGAGCCCTTGCAAGCTCGCGCGATTCCCTGTATCCTTCCCTGAAATCCTCATAATAAAATTTTATGCCATACTCGTTCGCGATTTTTTCCCCGGTCCTGGCGAGCAGTTCATGTTTCTGGTATGGCGAGATAAGAAGAGTTGTCGTGAACGCTTCAAATCCTAACTGGCTTGCAGTTTTTGCTGTTTCAGTGAGCCTCAGGGAATAGCAGAATTCGCACCTGTCAGCAGAAGCAAGGGCGCCGCGAAGGTAATTCTCCACATCATAATCTTTATAAATCACTCTTGTTCCTTTTATTTGCGCATATTTTTCAAGCGCATCCATCCTGTTCTTATATTCCGTATAGGGATGGATGTTGGGGTTGTAAAAAAGAGCCGTCACATCGTGCCCATCCTCAAGCAGCCGTTTATGAGGATATGTAAAGCACGGTGCGCAGCAGACGTGGATGAGGATTCGCATGATTTCAACTATCGGCTCTTAACCAAACATCATTCCCATGCCGCTTGCCGCATTCTCCTCTTCCGCGACAAAATAGGCAGTGACAATTTTCTTTTCTTCGCCAACGAGCTTTTCCAGGCCAATCCCCTCGAATTTCTCTTCTGCCCTGTCGATGTCTTCTGAATTGGCTTTGATATACAGGAAATAACCCTTGCGCTCAGACCCCAGGAGCTTGCATTCCCTGACAGTATAGCCGATGCGTTTGAAGAAATCATCTTCCAGTACCTTTGCTGCATCTTGACTGACTTTGTCTTCATAGAAATAAACAGATTCCATAATTTTCTTTCCTCAAACTCTAAATGGCGGTGGCGGTTTATAAATAATTCCAAAAAAGGGTTCTGTTAAGTTAAGGAGTATGGGGTAAAAAAATAGTTAATAGCCCTTAAAACCAAAAAATAAAACTATTTTCCTTTTTCGATTTTAGCTTCGATTAGATTATGCAATTTATCAAAAAAAAATCCTTGTACAACGAATCCTTGTATAAGGTGAATTGGCGTTGACGATAGCTTCTCAAATGGAATAAATTCTTCGGGACCTGCCAATTCTGTATATATTTTTCGTATCTCATCCTTTTCTATAATATTTTTAAATTTTGTTGCTTTATCTTTAGATTCATCTTGGTACTTTTTCGTTGCTGCTTTGATGTATTCAAACGCATAAGCGTGAGCTTCATCAAAATTACGAATCGGTGATAATGAAACCGACTCCCCTAATCTGGCTCTCAATGCTTGATAATTTTTGCTAAGTTCTATTAATTTATCGGGTGTTATTGCACAAACGATAAAAAGACCTGTCTGTATTTCGTCTATTAAACTTCTTATATCTTGAAGATACTTATCTCTCTTCGCTCTGCTTACAGATTCGCCAAATATCAATTCAAATTCATCTATAAAAATTATTAATCCAGTTATAATACCTAGTCGTCTTGAAACTTTGATTAGATCCTTAAAGTATCGAATCGCTACTGATGAAGTTGCTATATTTGAAAAAACCCCTATATCTCGAAGTCCTCTTTGGGGAAATTTTACTCCCGCGAACCATTCAAAAAACAGTGAAATTTTATTTATATCCAAACCCGATGATAACGTAGAGACCTCAATACACTTGTTTAGACCCTTCTTAAAATCTGTTTCAGGAATTTCATCTAATACAGATTTATCATCTTTAAGTCTGTTTAATAAATTTATAAAAAAATTTTCACCCAGCGTTTCTATAATCGATTTGTGAAAAATAAGATAATTATCTCCATACTCTCTGGTGTAAATATATTTAAACGTTTTATTTCTTAGCTCTGGTATACTTCTTAACTCGTAATAATAATGAAGTAAGAAATTAGTTTTACCTACTCTGTGTTCTGCGGTAATTAGAAAGGTTTCTATTTTTTGTTCAGAAATAAATGTTACTAATTTCTGGATAAATTTTTGCTTAGCTTCCTCTTGATTATAGCATACTTCATACGACTCTGTTGCATTTGTTGGAAAAGGATTTCCGAAAATACCATAAGTAACATAAGGGTTCTTTTGGGTGTCCTTAAACAAACTTGCAAGTTCACTATTCATTTTTTGTCTCTAATTTAATTGATTTTATAACATTTTCTGAAATCATTATACCATCTTCTAATACATACTTATTAAATCTTTGTGAGTTTGACCTTGGATTTAACAGTTGAATGATGTTTCTGGACTGCGTCATAACAGACCCTCCAGTTCTTAATATATTTTTGTTTTTTTGATGATATTGATTGAATAGTTGCTCAAACGTCTTAAATGATATGTTAATATTTATACAAACATCATTTATAATATCCACTATGCTCGCAAAGCCCTCATATATCTTATGCTTATTGTATGCATTCAAAAATGCCTCTTCAAACTTTTCAAAAGTTGGATGTTCGTATGCCCAATAAATTTTATCACCTAAAGGATAAAGTATACCTAGATATTCCCCTATATTTGGGAATACCCTCATTGCCTTATAATCTGTAATTCCATGTTCTGCTAATATTTTTTTTGTTTCAGGAATGTTTACTTCAAATTTATAAACATTCTTTATTTTTTTCATCATGTCTAGAAACATATTGAAAGGAACATAATTCCTGAGAATTGTAATTAGATTATCTGTGTTTCCATCATTCCATTCATTAATAAAAATATCTAACAAATCAGTAGCTATAATATTGCCATTTTTGTGTCTTATAAGACCGACTCCTTCGAGAACAAAAATATAATCTTTACATGTGTTTTTACTAAGTTGTAGGCGATCTATACAGGTTTCTAAATCAATATCCATAGCACGATTTGAAAACACTTCCACAAAATCTAAGATATGATCGAACCCTATCATTTTTATTGACCTATGGGTTGTGTCTGCAAATTTGCTTATTTTTTCCCTGAAATCTTGTCCAATATCTATATATTCGATTTCTAATAGGTCTTTTTGCCAGTTTAATAGTATTTTAATTGGTAAATAATAATTAAAAATAAATGTTTTCTTATCTTTTTTGTTTTCGAGTTTGATTCGACCAAATACATTAGTAAAATCCCACAAAAGATCATATATAGAACAGAAATGGAATCCCTTTTTTATTAGGCTAAATCTAGAAGAATAACAAGAATATCCAGTTGTATTTATTCGCTTAAATGTTGAATAAAGAACATCAATGTTTTCTATTTGCGCGAATCTTGCCATATCGAAATCAGATGTGACAAGCACGACTTTACCATTTATATTCCTTGATCCATATAATTTTTTTATTGTTTCAATTATTAATCTATCATATAATACATTTCTTTTATCTTCAGTTGTTTTTTTCGTTATAGATAATTCAGAAGGATCTCCTATATATTCCAGCGGATATTTCTTTTTGATTTGGTCAATCACACGCAGGGCGTTTGTACTAAATGCCCGGTCTTTGATATATTTACAATTTTTAAGTTCGGTTTCTAATCTCTTTACCGATGCTGCCTTTTCTTGTATTTCTAATTGAATAAATATGGGAATTACATTCCAAAGTCTTAGGTCTTCAAACTCATGCAATACATAATTCGTAGTCCCATTCACAATCGCGTTCGTATCATGAACATAAATTAAAATTTGTTCACGCGTTAACTTGTCAATAATTGGTTTATCAACGTCGGGGGTGAAAATACCAACTCTTGTTAATGATTTGCTTATTTCTTGAAATAAATCATCAATAAACGATTTCGTCTCTTTATCAAAATTTCCAGAATTTACCCAGCATTCTCTTAAAAAATCAACAATTTTAGCTCCATTATAAATATTTAATGTAAATGCATTATAAATTAAATCATAATTTTTTTCGATAGCATCAACGTTATCTGATATATCATCAAATATTATCTCGCAAAATGGAACAAACTTACCTTCTGGTATATAATTATCATCACAATAACTTAGTTCCCACTCTCCACTATATATTCTATTTTTCCTTGCAAAATCCATTATGCTTTCCATTTGCATAATCACTCGAACCGAACTTTCATGTTTTTTTTATCCTTATGACATTCGTATAAGGCCTCTATAATCATTCTGAAGGCTCGTTGCACTTGAATTAACTTGACGCAACTATTATCTGCAAATTCTATATTTTGTCTGTTTTTTAATTCTATATTTAACAATGATTTAAGTTCTTCAATTTTAATTTCAGATCCAGCATATTCTGCTAATCCATAATGGATTAATTCAATCTCTTCGATATTCACCAATTCTTTTTCATTTTCTATATCGATTATTTTCATTTTTTTCTGTTTACTACATAACTCCGTAGATTATGAATTTTTCTTCTTTATTGGCATAATCCCTTAACTTAACAGTATTTTCCATAGTTTTATCAATTTTAGTCAGGTAAATCCAATCTAGCCAGATATTTTTTCAACATAGAATGATTCGCAAGAACAACATCCGCCTCATTCAACCTCTGCGCCTCAACGTATGTAGGAATTCCTATGCAGAACAACCCCGCCCTCTTAGCCGATTCCACGCCCAGCGGCGCATTCTCGATAACGATACACTCATCTTTTGCAACTTTCAGCATCCCAACGGCTTTCAAGTAAGGCTCAGGCGATGGTTTCCCTTCCTTCACATCATTCCCGGTTACAACGGCGTCAAATGTTTCCGGGAAAAACCGAAGAAGCAGCTCCATGACAACAGCCCTGTCCGAACCGGACACAACACCGAGAAGGCACCTGTTTTTCAATAATTCAAGACATTCATATATTCCAGGGAATGCACTCACTTTATTTGTCTTTGTAAAAACCTCATTTTTCTTCTTTGCAAGCGTTTTGAAATCGTCAGGTTTCGGCGTCCTGCCTGCCTTCCTGAAAACAAGCCTGATTATCCCTTCATGGTTTGACCCCTCTATATCATAGATGTCCTCCCGGTTGATATGGATGCCAATTTCGGCGAAAACGGTTATCCAGGCATCAGCATGATATCGCATCGAATCCACAAGCACGCCATCCATGTCGAAAATCACTGCCTTTGGTAACATATCGCTCCGGGTGATTCCATTGCGCTGCAAAAGTATTTTATACCTCTCTTCAAATTGTAAGCAGCATGAAGGCTTATGAATTTGAATTCCCCGAAGACCGGTATTACATGAAAAACCACGTATGGCTGAAGCTGGAAAAAGGCGAAATAGTCATCGGGATTACGGAACTCGGCCAATCCCTTTCCAAAGGAATAGTGCATATAGACCTGCCTGAGATAGGCGACTCGGTCAAAAAAGGGGACATGCTGGTTGCGTACGAAACAATAAAAGCGGTCTCGCAGATATCACTCCCGTTTGACGCCGAGGTCACAGCAATCAATGAAAAACTCTGGGAAGACCCCAATATCATCAATGGGAGCCCCTATGACGAGTGGCTCGTAAAAATAAAAGGAGAGCTTCGTCAGGTCATGAAAGTAAAAGAGGCTGTGGAATATTATACCGGATTAATAGCAAAAGAGCGTGAACGGTATGCTGATAATTAAGTTTATATATGACAATGTTATTAACGAATTAAATGAGGAAAAAATATGGTCGAAATAGAGGGATATAATCTTCCGGATGAATTGTATTATACCAAGGATCACACCTGGGCAAGGGTAGAAGACAACGGCAATGTGACAGTGGGCATGGATGCCTATGGAGCAAAAGCCGCGGGCAATATCGAGTTCATTGACCTTCCGATGGAAGATGATGAATTCGAAAGCGGTGAGGCGTTCGGCTCACTTGAATCTGCAAAATGGGTGGGCGGGTTGCTGATGCCCGTATCCGGCACGGTTATTGAAGTAAATGAAAACATTGAGGATGAACTCGGTCTCCTTGCAAAAGACCCTTATGGCGAAGGGTGGCTAATAAAAATCAAGCCCGCTAACCTGAAAGATGACCTGAAAACCCTTACCCATGGAGCTGATGTCGGTCCCTGGCTTAAGAAAGATATTGAAACCAGGAAGAAAAAATAATTACCAGTTTTCTTCGTTTTCTTTAAATTCGTAATCCACTATCTCAAGTTTGACAGTGTTCCCCTCTTTATCATAGCATGTCCAGCTTGAGATAGTATAAGGGGCGCCCACAATTATGTGTACGCTGCCCTTTGCCTCGAAAAGTTCAAGGTCGGCGGCTGATGGTCTCGTGTTTCCAGTTGGATGGCTGTGTACCGACCCCACGGTGCGTATATTGGGAAGCATGAATAATTGCATCACCGCGCTCTCATCTGTTGATTCGGTTCCCGGGACGACCACGACGTCTGTTATGACATCGCCAGTTGCAGAAAGCATGCCGGCAAATTCCTTTGGATACGAGGATTTGCAGACTTCGAGTATGAAATTTAATGTATCGCGTGCAATTTTCATATGATTAGATTAGTGCGAAATGTATATATTAAGATAGCATTATTAGAGGAAAGCCCAGATGGGCTGGTAGCTTAGACAGGCAGAGCGTCGGACTCTTAATCCGACGGCCGTGGGTTCAAATCCCTCCCAGCCCGCTTGCGTTTTTAATTTCAACAAACCCAATCAATTAATTGGGGAATATTGCGGGAAAACTATTAATAGTCTAAAGATGTTCAAAACAAAGAGCTTTATGGCTTTTCACGTAATGCTGATACCTACTTTAAGCTGCCCCGCTAATTGCAGTTATTGCTGGAGTTCCGATAAAGGCTCTCCGATAATGAGCATTGAAACCATCAAAGAAGTGGTTGAATGGCTCAAGGATTTCCGCAACGATCAAGTCACATTTACCTTCCATGGCGGTGAGCCGCTGATGGCAGGCGTTGATTTTTACCGTGAGGCGTTGCCATTACTGGCAAAGAACCTCAGTCACTTGAAACCCGCTTTTGCGCTTCAGTCAAATCTCTGGTTAATGACCCCTGAAATGGCCAAAGTCCTTGCTGAGTATAATATTCCAATCGGTTCAAGTCTTGATGGCCCCAAGGAACTTACTGACCTCCAGAGAGGAAAGGGATACTTCGATAAGACCATGCGGGGCTATGAAATCGCCAGGGCTAATGGCCTTAAGGTGAGCTTTATCTGCACCTTCACATCCCATTCTGTAAAACAGAAAGAGGAGATCTTTAATTTTTTCCTGGAGAACGGCATAACCCTGAAATTACATCCTGCCCTTCCATCAATTCGTGATGAAACCCCGGAAAAATTTGCACTTTCACCGCAAGAGTATGGGGAATTGCTGGTTTATCTCCTGGATAAGTACCTGGAAAACATGGGCAGGATTGAAATCATGAATATTGACCACCTGTGCAAATGCATGTTCACCAACCGGGGCACTGTCTGTACGTTCGTTGATTGTATGGGAGATACCTTTGCGGTGGGACCTGACGGGAGCATATATCCATGCTATCGGTTCATAGGTATGCCGGAATATGTTATGGGTAATGTAAAAGACCATCCACGTAAGGAAGACCTTGCAAAGTCCGATGCATGGAAGAAAATGTTCCAATTTAAGGATTATGTGGACAAGAATTGCAAGGAATGCAGCAACATCAAATTCTGCCGGGGCGGATGTCCGTACAATGCCATAGCGCCTCATGATGGCGAAATAAAGGGCGTTGATCCGCACTGTATTGCATATAAGAGGATATTCAAGGAAATAAAAGACCGTTGGGAGAACGAGTTCTTTGGCTCCCCTGATATGCCGATGTTTGGTCTTCCGGGAGAACCTAAGAAGAATGCAAAGCCTGGAATAATGCCACTAATGATGAAACGTATCCAATCCCATGATTCGGGTTAAGGTAATAATATGGGTGAAGTAGTAAAACTTCGCAAATCCGGTAAAAACCTGGTAATTACCATACCGGCGGAGATATGTGAAAAGTTAAACCTCGAAGAAGGGTCACAGGTGGAGATAGAGCCTTTTACCTGCGGCGGTGAAAACGGGGCACGTATAAAACCCAAAAAATGATGGAATAGCAGTTACATCGTGAACATGAATTGTGTTGTTGTCGGAAGCTCTTTCCTAACTTTGCTAAGATGCGGATAGTAAATTATCATTGACGTTTTATCTTCTCTTTTATCCCCTTCGTGCAAGACCATGTTTACCACCATACATTCAAGCCTCCCTGAAATTTTAATCCGTAACTCTCCTTTTTTTACGTAATACTCAAATCAATCCCAAGTTTCTCAATCAATAAACGCGTCTTTTTTGGAATCTCAGAGATTACCCAATTATCCCCTATCTTAACATTGAACACCC
>CABMII010000083.1 GCA_902386255.1 uncultured archaeon | reverse complement strand
TGTATCATCTGAAAACCATTCATTATTTATAGATAGGGAATAAAAAGTTTAATTTAATTATTATGTAGACCCTACAAAAAATTGAACTACCGTTTTTGGTTATGGTATTATTTTATAAACTCCGGTAAAAGTGCAGAATAGAAAAATTAGACGCAGTTTTTAAATTAAATAGGGAAAATTGTATTTATACATATTAACTACAATCTTCGTAACGGACTCCCGATTGAAATCGGGAGAATCCACGTGCGTGTTAACATAAAGGCTTTATGGCTTTAACACAGACAATCTCATAGCATTTAATATCACAAGAAGGGACAAACCCATATCTCCAAAAGCTACAGCCATCCAGAGTGTCACGATACCCGGAAAAGCAAGAATAGCAAAACATCCCTTTACTGCAATTGAAGTGAAGATATTCTCTTTAACTATCCCAAGTGTCTTTTTACTAAGCTCAAATAAATAAGGCAATTTTGATATATCATCATGCATTAACGCTATGTCAGCGGTTTCAAGTGCAACATCGCTGCCTATAGCACCCATCGCTATACCAACCGTCGATTTTGCCAGGGCTGGGGCATCGTTCACACCATCTCCAATCATGACAACCGTGCCATATTCCCGATTCAGTTCTTCAACAATCCTGACCTTATCTTCAGGAAGAAGACCGGCATGATATTCTTTAATATTTAACTTGTTTGCTATCGTCTTTGCGATTCTTCCAGTATCTCCTGTCAACATAACTACTCGCATTCCTTTTTTCTTAAGTATGCTTATGGTTTCAGGTGCACCATCCCTTACTTTGTCCATAACTGCAATAATCCCCATGCATTCCTGATTTCCTACGAGAATTGCAGTCTTACCTTCATCTTCAAGTTCCTTGATTTTTGCTTCAGGGAAAGGAATTGATAATTCACTAAATAATGCAGAGCTACCGATATAATAGGTCTTGTCATCCACATCTCCATTAACACCTTTGCCTGGAGTTGCCTTAAATCCGCTAACAGACCTCAAACTCACTTCCTCAGTATTAGCCTTCGAAACCACGGCTTTTGCCAATGGATGCTCAGATAATGCCTCAATGGATGCGGCTGTCTCAAGAATTTCTCTGGCTGAATAATTATTAACTTCAATTATGTCTGTTACCTCTGGTCTCCCTTCAGTCAGTGTGCCAGTTTTATCAAAAACAAATACCTTTGCCTTTGCCATTTCCTCTATGTAATTTCCTCCTTTTATTAAGACCCCGTTCTTTGCAGCATCTGTTATTCCCGATACCATGGATACAGGCGTGGATATTGCAAGGGCACAGGGGCAGGAAATAACAAGCAGAACCAGTGCTTTGTAAAGCCACTCATTAAACGGCTGACCGAAAACAAGGGTCGGAACGGTCACCACACCCACTGCCAGGAAGATTACCGTAGGGGTATAATAGCGGGCAAATTTATCAACATACTTCTCGGTCGGGGATTTTTTTCGTTCAGCCTCCTCAACCAGCTTGACAATTTTTGAAAGTACAGTGTCTTCAGACCTTTTTGTGACTATTATTTCAAGATAGCCTTGTTCATTCAGCGTTCCTGCATATACTGAGTCTCTTATCTTTTTATGAACAGGCATTGATTCTCCGGTGATGGTAGCCTGATTTACGCTTGATTCTCCATTAATAACAATACCATCAAGGGGTATCTTCTCACCAGGTCTGACAACCGCAATATCATTTACATTTACTTCATGGACATGGACGTTTACCTCTTTCCCATTCCTCTTCACAACAGCAGTCTCAGGAGCGAGCTTAACGAGCGCCCCGATGGATTTCCTCGCCCTTTCGCCTGCATAATCTTCTAAGAACTCAGCAATGAAGAACAGATAAAGCACAGATGCTCCCTCTTCACCGTAGCCGATGGAGAAAGCACCAACGGCAGCAATTGTCATCAGGAAATTCATATCAAGGCGTTTTTTCAGGAGAGAAGATATGCCCTTTTTAGCTATGCTGTATCCTGAAATTACTCCTACGAACAGGAAGAGAATGTGAGATAAAGTTGTCGATCCCGTTACGTATTCTATGGAAAGCCCAAGAGCTAATAATATTGAGGAAAGTGTAATAATTTGGATACTTCTCTGCTTCCAAACAGGAAGTTTTTCTTCAAAAATATCGGTTGCACACGATGAGCAGCTTTTTTCGTGATTTTTCTCTTCCTCATCACCAGATGCAGCATAGCCTGATGCCTCGATAGCCTCTATAATCTCTAAGGCTTTGATGCGGGATGAGTCAAACTTTATCACAGCTTTTCGTGTAATGAAATTCACGCCAATTTCGGCGACACCATCCAGTTTCCTGACCGCATTTTCCACGTTCATGGCGCAGGAAGGGCAATCCATGCCTTTGATTTTTAATTCAACGTCCTTTAGCTCAACCATGCAGACCTGTATTACATGCTTTTAAAAGTAGATTGTGCTAGATACTTTTGTGACATGTCTAACCAACCCCAAAACCCCTATTTCTTCTCCACCTGCACAACCTTCGCGCCGCGGTTCATGGCAATCTTTCCAGTCCTCACCATCTCTTTTATCCCGAACTGGCGCAGCAACTGCTCCATGGCTTTTATCTTGCTCTCATCGCCCGTGACCTCGACCACAAGCGATTTTATGCCAACATCAACAATCTTTGCCCTGAACACATCCACTATCTGCATCACTTCCGCGCGTGTCGTGGAATCCACCCCGACTTTTATAAGTGCAAGCTCCCTGCTTACAGATTCATCAGGCGGGATATCGCTGACCCTGATTACATCGATAAGCTTGTTAAGCTGCTTTTCCACCTGCTCGAGAACATGGTCATCACCGCTGACAACAATGGTTATGCGCGAAGTATCGGCGTTCTCGGTCACGCCTACTGCCAGGCTTTCGATGTTAAACCCGCGCCTTGAGAACAAACCTGCAACCCTTGTCAGTACGCCCGGCTTATTTTCAACAAGTATGGCAAGTGTATGTTTCATTTTATCTCACTCCATTGGTCATCGGTAAGAACACGGATGACACGGATTTGACGGATATCCACGGATACATCCGTGCCAATCCGTGTTATCCGTGGAATCCGTGTTCCATCCCATTTTTTTCTCTTAACCGATGACATATTAATTTCACTCCAGATCCAGTATTTCATTGATAGCAGCGCCGGCAGGAACCATCGGGGAGACGTTCTCTTCCTTTTCTACCACAAAATCAATAACCGTCGGGCGCCCGGATTTCACGGCTTCCTCTATAACATCCTTCACATCGTTCTTCTTTGTCGCGCGAAGTCCCAGCGCACCGTAAGCTTCAGCAAGCTTCACGAAATCAACGCTGCTTTCAAGACAGGTCTGTGAATACCGCCTGTTAAAGAACAATTCCTGCCACTGCCTCACCATGCCCAGGAATCCGTTGTTCAGTATCGCTACGATTACAGGAATATCGTTCTGGACAACCGTGGCCAGCTCCTGTGAATTCATCTGGAACGAACCGTCACCCGCGATATCAATGACCGTGGATTCGGGTTTTCCAACCTTTGCTCCCATGGCTGCGGGAAATCCGTATCCCATGGTTCCAAGCCCGCCGCTTGAGATAAAAGTGCGCGGATTCCTGTAATTGAAGAACTGTGCCGCCCACATCTGGTTCTGCCCGACTTCGGTAACAACAACCGCATCAGGGCATATCTCGCTTATCTGCTCAACCACGAACTGCGGGCGCAGAAGATTATCTTTCTTGTAAGTAAGAGGAAATTCTTTTTTCCATGCCGCTATCTTTTTATTCCATGCATCGGTTTTGAGCTGTTCCTGTTTCACATATTTAAGCAGGGTTTTCAGTACGTTCTTTGCATCCCCGACAATCGGGACGTCAACGCGGACATTTTTCCCTATCTCTGCAGGGTCAATATCAATATGGATTATCTTCGCGTTGGGGGCAAACGCTGAAATCTTGCCTGTAACGCGGTCATCAAAGCGAACTCCAATAGCTATTATCAAATCGGATTCCTGGACTGCATAGTTGGCATACCTTGTTCCGTGCATACCCAGCATTCCTACCGAAAGAGGATGGGCTGACGGGAACGCGCCCATTCCCATGAGAGTTGTCGTAACTGGCGCCATTATGCCCTCGGCAAGGTCGCGCAGCTCTTCGGTTGCGTCTGAAAATATAATGCCTCCCCCTACATAGAGTATGGGCTTTTCGGCTTTCAGGATAAGCGAGGCTGCTTTTTTTACCTGCTGTTCATTCCCGGCATAAGTTGGCTTGTATCCCCGCAGTTCTATTTTTTCCGGGTATTCGAAATCAATTGTCTCAATCTGAGTATCTTTGGGTATATCAATAAGCACCGGACCGGGTCTGCCTGTCCGGGCTATATAGAAAGCTTCCTTGAATATCCTGGGGATATCATTTGTATCCTGCACAAGGTAATTATGCTTCGTAATCGGGAGGGTTATACCCGTGATATTGGCTTCCTGGAATGCGTCGTTACCGATGAGTGAGCGCGGCACCTGCCCTGTTATTGCAACCATGGGTACAGAATCCATATAAGCAGTGGCGATTCCTGTGACGAGGTTTGTCGCACCCGGCCCCGAAGTGGCAAGACATACACCGACTTTCCCTGTTGCTCTTGCGAATCCGTCTGCTGCATGTGCGGCTGCCTGCTCGTGCCTTACAAGTATGTGCCTTACGTTGGCATCATAGAGTTCATCGTACAGGGGCAGAACCTGTCCGCCTGGATAGCCGAATAAAACCTCGACACCCTCACAGTAAAGTGATTCTATGACCGCTCTTGCGCCTGGCATTTTTTGTTTTGTCATAAAGGGTTACGCCCCTTTATGACGTATAGGGTATGCTTTGCATACCCTTCATTTGATAAAACTTTCTCAAAGTTTTTCATGATTCACCATTAAATACATATTGATGTTTTATAAATATTTCCTAACTTTTCTTCTGTTCCTGCTGTATCAGCCTGTTTATGCCCTCAAGCACGGCTTCGACAGACGCCATTATAATATCAGTGCGGGCGCCGCGGGCTGTGATTGTCCTTCCTTCTTTACTGAGCTTTACCCAGACCTCGACCAGGGCGTCAGTCCCGCCCGTTATTGCATCAACATGATATTCATCAAGATGGATGTCGGCTACGCCTGATAAAGCCTTTTTCAACGCATTGATGGCTGCGTCAACAGGTCCGGTTCCCACGCCAGCTTCAACAACATGGCTTCCATTGACCTTCAGCCTTATAGAGGCCGTGGGCATCACGGTATTTCCAGCCACGACTGTGAGTTCCTCAAGCTTGACCTTGGATTCCTGGTAAATCCCGAGCACCGTCTCCGCGATGGTCTGGAGGTCTGCATCGGTTACGCGCTTTCCTTTGTCGCCGAGTTCTTTCATCCTTATGACTATGTCATCTATCTGGTTTTCAGTTGCAGAAAGACCAAGCTCTTTTAACGCAAGCACGACAGAGGTTCGGCCTGCATGCTTACCTAGCACGATTCGCCTTTCTCTTCCCACAAGTTCGGGTGTTATAGGCTCATAGGTCGCGGTGTTCGCAAGAAGCCCGTGAACGTGGATGCCAGCCTCATGCGTGAAAGCGTTTCCGCCAACTATTGCCTTGTTTGGCGCTACCGGGATTCCGCTTAACCTGCTCACCAGCCGTGAGATTGTGTATAAACCTTTTATATCGATTTTTGTTTTTTGCTTATATAAGGAATAAAGCACCATGACCACTTCTTCAAGCGAAGTGTTTCCTGCGCGCTCTCCGATGCCATTTATGGTAACATGCGCTTCACGCGCGCCTGCCCGGAGCGCCGATACAGTGTTTGCTGTGGCCATCCCGAAATCATTGTGGCAATGGACACTGATTGGGGCGGCGAGCCCTGTAAGTTCGCTGAAACTCTCATAACTCCTTTCGGGTCTCATACCCTTTAATTGATAGTACCGTTTATCCACTGTAAGTTCGCTGAAAATCTCATAACTCCTTTCTGGGACAAGTATTCCCACCGTATCGCAGAAACACAATCTATCGGCGCCTGCTTCAATCCCGGCATTGTACACAGATTTCAGGTAATCCATATCTGCGCGGGATGCGTCTTCACCGCTTAATTCCACAATCAACCCGTGCGATTTTGCATACTCTGTCATTTCAACCGCAAGCTCACGCACTGTTTCGCGGTCTTTTTTCAATTTTTGCTGGATATGGAGGTCGGAAACGGGCACGACGAGATGAATGGAATCCACATCGCAGGCAAGAGCGCAGTCGATATCCTCTTTGCGGATACGGCAGTAACTGCATATCTCGGCATTCAAACCTTCGCCGGCTATTTTTTTAATAGCTTCCCGCTCGCCCTCAGAAGTAATGGCAGAACCAGCCTCTATAATATCCACACCCAGACCGTCAAGCTTCTTTGCTATCAACAGCTTGTTTTCAGTTGTGAGTGAAACTCCGGGTGTCTGTTCTCCGTCCCGGAGAGTGGTGTCCAGTATTTTAATATCGTTAAATAAAGCAATCCCTTCTATTCATTGTATCACCAGATTGTGAGCTTTTAAAATACGCTTCCTATTAGAAAAACCTATCCACAATTTCAACTGCCCTTGCGATTAATTCTGCGCTCTTTTCAAGGTCGGACATGCTCAGTACGGATACGGGCGTGTGGATGTACCGCGAAGGCATGCTGATAACGCCGGTCGGGATACCTTCACGCGTCAGGTGTATTGCGGATGCGTCGGTGGTTCCCCCGCTTCCAACCTCAAGCTGGTAAGGTATATTGTTTGATCCGGCGGCTTCTTTTAACCATTTCAATACCGGCTCCGGGACGATTATCCCGCGCCCGTCTGCATCGCTTACGGTAACAGAAGGTCCTTTTCCCATCTCGTTGGCGGAATCTTTTTTCTCGATACCCGGATGGTCCCCTGTAATGGTAACATCGGTAGCAAGCGCAACATCGGGATTCAATCCGAAAGCCGAGGTTTTCGCTCCCTTTAATCCAACCTCTTCCTGGACAGTGAATACTGCATGAACTGTGGCTTTGACGTCTTTCATCTGCCTCAGGGCTTCGATAAGCATGGCACATCCTGCGCGGTTATCAAAAGCCTTCCCGGTGACCCTGTCGTTGCCAAGCGACTTAAATTCCATATCCGATGTCACAGGTGTTCCCGCTTTCACGCCAAGCCTGTCTGCATCTTCCTTGCTCGTTGCGCCGAAGTCTATGAACATATCTTCGGCTTTAATCACTTTGTTCTTATCTTCCTCTTTGATGACATGAGGAGGCTTTGAACCGAGCACGCCGTAAATCATTCCGTTCTCAGTATGCAGTATCATCCTCTGGTTAAGAAGCGTCTGGTCAAACCATCCGCCCGTTTTTGTGAACCGCGCAAAACCTTTGTCATCAACATATTTCACCATAAGCCCGATCTCGTCCATGTGCGCTGCAAGCATGACGGTGGGTGAGCCGCCATTTTTTGTTGTAATGAGATTCCCCATTTTATCTGTTCTTATCTCATCCACGTAAGGTCTTACTTCATCCTCGATAATCTGCCTGACGCTTCCTTCGTATCCCGAAACACCGTGGGCGTTGGATAATCGTTCCAAAAGGTCTTTTAAATCGCTCATAAATATCACCCTTTCTAATGGTCGGGAAGAGTAATTAAATTATTGGAAAAATCCTGCGTATAACTATCAAAGCCGTCTTGGAAAAAAGGAGGTTTTTAGATATTATTTCTTATCAATCAAATAGCTTCCGGCCACGATTATGATTAAGGCTACCACGCTTATGGGAATACTGTAAGCATTCCTTACAGTTGCACCTTCCACACCGCCAATTATTCCTATTGCGTACAATACATATCCTGACATTTTTTGACTAAACATAATTCCACCTTTGTATCTTGTAGTGGAACTATATTATATATTTTTCCCAAGAAAGTGAGAAAGTTATATATAGTATAATGTATTATGATGCTTATTATCATTATGAGAATGTGAGGAATAATAGCCACTTTAGATAGGATGTGGCAATAATTCCTGCAGTCTCATTGATATCAAATACAAAGGTGGATAAAATGCTAAGAAAAAATGTATCTATAAGTGACGCACATTTGAAGATGCTTGACCCGTTGCTTAAAAAACATCAGGGTAACCTTTCTGCGGCGATGAGAGACATAATCGATTTCACAGGTTTTGTTACCGAAAACATGGGAAGCCTTGAAACGGCAAAGGATCTTTTTAAAGAAAAGAACCATGCCATGGAACAGACACGCAACAGGATTTACGGGGTAACAATCCCGCTCACCATGTTCAGGTGGCTTTTAACAAACAGGACATGCAATCTTCCACCGCTTAATGAAGCAGTCCAGCTCTTTGCACAGCACAACATCAATGTTTATGATATAAACAGCTTGAATAAAGTAATCAATGAGGAAATATCCTATCTTAACTGGCCAATCTCGGTTAATATCGGGAGCGAAAGCAGCCATATATCAATTCAAATTACAGGGATAGATCCTGAAATCAATAGTTTTTATGCCAATCTCATAGCTATATTCCTGGCAAATAACAAAACTCCCCAGAAAATAAGCAAGTTATTGGAGTATCCTGCATCGATATACATGCTGTTTTCAGGGGCTTCCACTCATGAAGAAGCAGCACAATCGATATACGAAGCATTTAACGATGGTAATAAAGATGTGCTATGCGGAAAAAATGAAGTAGTACTTGTTAGTACGTAATCATTTTTCTCCCGTTTCATTTACAAATTTAATGTGTTTTGAGTATTTGAAAAAGTTCTCTTAACGTTTCTCGCAGTAATTCAGGAATCTCTATATTATAATAAAAACTAAACGATTTAGATTTTTTCTTTGCGGTGAATAAATCAACACCACGAAGCACACAAAGCAAGCATTCATTTAAATTATTGAAAATCGGGCTCGGCAGTACTTCCGAGTTAGCTTAGTTCCGAACAAGCTACTCTGAATACTCTATTTAACCTCAAATCAAATACTTCTATTTTCCATCACAAAACGAAAAATGAGACTCTTTTGCATTTATTTTTGTA
>CABMII010000082.1 GCA_902386255.1 uncultured archaeon | reverse complement strand
TCTTCCATTGTAGCCAGATCCGGTTTGGCGGAAACTTGCTGGATTGTTATTAATGTTTCATTTGTTCCGGGGCTTTTGATAATTAAAGTCCTGTTCGTCTCATCAAACGCGTGATTTAAATTAAGGGTATTATTACTTCTTAATATATCGCTTGCCTTATCTTGTTTAATTGCAGATACACTATTTATTAGTAAAACAAAAATGAAAAACAACAATAATATTTTTCTCATCATACCATCCTGAAATATATATTGGTAAACTCAAAAACGGACTTAAACTGACTATCTTTTTCTACAAAAATCGTCGTAGAGATTTTGTTACCATAACCATCTTTTTCCAGAGCTGCACTTGTTATCCATGTATTGTTAAAAACTTGATACTCTACCCAAACATCTCTTGTGAGGCCAGCATAACCAATAATAGCTTTGGCTGGTATTATTTGTTTTATAAATTTTCCGTCTTTATTTATTGACATTTCTCCACTCAACATCATAGAAGTAACAGCTAAAGCCCACCCTGAGCAAATACCTCTTTGACCATTCGCTAAATAATAATCGGGCATCATCCAGTAATCATTATTTGGCAACTCAACTCCAAAATATTCTTTAAGCGGAATATAATGATTTATAAAAGGCTCATCAGTCCAATACAAAACTTTACCAGTTTCATTAACAAGCAAAGGGATCGGTTTATTTTTATATTTAATTCTTCCATCATTATCAACGTACAATTGAGATGCATAATACCTCACCCACTCGTTGTCAGGCATGATGTAGCTCGATGGTGAGCGGGCATGCCAGATGTCGTGGGATTTGTCGATTTCGTAAGGTCTGAGAACAGGAATGTAAGAAGGTTTCTGCGGTTCTGGCTCTACTGTTCCCGCAATCTTGGTCGTTATGTTACTTATAACGATTTGAGTGTTGTTATTTAGGGAGTCTGCGGGCCGAGCTAGATTAGGATATGGATTTACCGTTCCGGCTGAATAACCAGCACCTCCTGACAATAGAACCGCTAATGTTAATATGATTGCGTGTGTATATTTCATGCTTCCTCGTGAAGCCTGAGTGGCGCAGGATTTGGCGATTCAACGCCGCTCAGTCCTCGATTATCAGAATCTAATTATGCATTATTAATAATATAAATTATCTATAGATTTTTCATGTGTCCACTCTCTCATAATAAGCAGAACTTGTTGAGTTGTAATAAATGTTTCATTTGGATTTTTGATAAATAGAATCCTGTTCATCTCACACCAACCCGATTTTTAATTTCCTTTTCTGCAATAAATAATATGGGTTAATAGTATATATTAATTAATATGTTGCTACCCTATGCTCCTAGCAAGTGCTTTTTCATTGAAATTACAAAGATATATAAATAACAAGAAGTTATATTGTATATTAAGGGGATAGTATAGTATGAAAATCTTGGATGTGGAAAAATACTGGGTTGATAGAAGTGTAGGTTATGAAAAAGAATTTAACAAGCATAATTTTTTTCTAAAAAGATATTTTAAGCTTCAAGAAGATATTTTGATAGACCTTTTAAAAAAAGAAATAGATTTTAACAGTGTACTTGAAGTAGGTTGTGGTTTTGGCAGGATCACTAAATTGGTTACAGAAAATTTTCCAACTGTAGAAAGAATAAGCGTTATTGACATATCCCCTGCTCAAATAGAGAATGCAAAACGATACGTTAATAGTGGTAAAGTTAAATTTTTATGTGGAAAAATCCAGGATTTAAATATTCATTCGGAAAACTATGATTTAGTATTAGCATCTGAAGTTTTAATGCACATAAATTTTACAGAAATTGATACTGTAATTAAGCAGCTGGTCAGAATATCAAAAAAGCACATAATAAATTTGGACTGGTACCGACAAACATCTGGCGTGGAATCAGGAGGATATTGTTTTGTCCATGATTATGAGGGCATTTATAAGAAATATGGATGCAAAGTTGAAGTTGTAGACATCCCAAGACAACCTATATATAATCTAAGCTTTGGATTTGACTCGGGGCTTTCTATGTCAAAGACCTATCCTGAAACCCAAAGAATCTGGCATGCCACAAATATTTGAATCTATTATCTGAGCCTCAGGCAAACATCAATAAACAGCTTGAAATATAGAAATAAACCTTATCCAAAGTTAAAATTCTTAAAAATTTTGTGCGATCACTTAAACAGACAACCGCCTGAAAGCACCTAGTGCCCTGATCAAGTCATATCTACCAATTTTACATGCAGTCAGGGCAGTAAGTAAAGCAGTAATATTGGAAATAGAAATGAAACAACTTGCCCAATCTATTCCACGATTTGGCATTTCAGAGCGATTATATCCAACCACTTCATTTGAATTCTTCCTGAACTATATTCTATTTTTGTGCCACAGTCGTAAATTTCAATAGATTGATATGTTTAATCAAATTCTTATTAGTATCACGTTCTACTATATTAATGGCAGGCAAATTTATGCCATCTGCGCTTTCGATTCTACCCACCTAGAAAGTATAATTTCGTAAAAGTTCTGTTTTTATTTGTCTTGATTGTAAATATCCACCTTCGCTCGTTCCAAGGCTTAATTTATAAGTTAAGAACCTAACATTTCTAACTTATTATTTAGAAACTTTTCCATCCATCTCTTGGCATAGCTTATTTTTGATGAAAACTTCTGAAAACTGCCATAGATGATCTTTTTCATATGATCCACGTCAACAATGAATTTTTTTAATATGACTTTCTTGATACTTTTCCAGATGAATTCCATAGGGTTTAAATCGGGAGAATTCGATTCCTATTTTTTCTGCAAAATCAACCGTTGCTTTTGATCTATGGGAACTAAAATTATCAAGAATGACAATAATATTTTTCATAGGATTTCTGAATTTTATTTCTTTCAAGAATTCACAGACATCTTCTTTTCTTGAGTGCTCTTTAAAGTCGATAACAGAGTTCCCATTTAATGCATAAAATCCAAAAGAATTAGCCCTTAACTTTGTTGTGTTCTTGCATATTTTTGTTTTTGTAAACGGCCATACTCGTTGAGTATTTGCTGTTTTTTGAGGGGATGTTTCGTCAAAAAAAACCAATGATCGTGTCCTCATTTATTTCTGGAAGGTTTTTTAAAATCTCTTCTGCATCATCTAGTCTTCGATAATCATGTGGATAGGGTTCCGCAAGTTCATGTCCAATTTTCTCAAAATTATTCGTATTTCCTATGAAAAACATTGGTCACCCTAAAAACGAGAGTGCTATATGCACCCCCTGGCATCCATCTTCTTGATGATATATCCGGCATTGGCAAGAGAATTAATCATATCCTGCTCAGTCATTCG
>CABMII010000081.1 GCA_902386255.1 uncultured archaeon | reverse complement strand
CCCTACAAAGAAATAAATATTTCGGTTTGGTTTTGTGAGAAAAAACGGTTGATAGAATGTGAAATTGAGTTATTGAGAGTGTACGATTGAAGAATGTAGGGGGGAAAAGTCTATCTGTTCAGGTAGTAATACAATCTGTATTTAAATCTTATTGAAAATGGAAAATGGCTCTGTTAACAGAGGTTTGAAGAAAGATGATACGCCAATCCTCAAAGGGCTGTAAATATTCCACAATCTTATAAGGACTCATGAAGCATTGAAAGGTAAGACCCCTGCGGAAGCCTGCGGGATAGAGGCAGTAGAAGAAAATAAGTGGGTAACGCTTATCAGAATGCCAGTAATTCAAAACCAAAAAATAATTAGTTCCCAGTGATTTTTTAATCATTGACCGATATATATAAATAATATAGAAACCTTTATATCATCGTTAGTGCATGCAAAGTGCCTATACACTATACATATCGATGTTGATGCAATGACAAAAACCAAGAGGTGGCTGGGACTGAAAATTGCGTCTGTTAGATCCGTAATTCTAATTATTCTTTCGGCAATATCAATCGATGCACAGCACCATCAAATAAAAACATGCTTGGGGTCTGGAATGTGGTAAGGAGGGATTAGGCGAATGGTCAAGAGAGAAGACGTATGGGATAAGAGCTTTGATGAAATTATTATCGACAGAGAAAAAACTAAGACATTCTCGCATAGATATAGAGGCTCGATGAGGATGAGTATGGGACTTTTTTTCTCCAACGATGAATATAATCATTGGCGCAACAAAGTACTGTCTGAGAAACTGCCTTAACTTAACTTTTTTCCTTAAAATATGTTTTCAAACACCGAAAGGGAAAATCTGAAACACATTGCCCAATTATATGGCAAAGTTAAAGAATTAATAATTTTTTGCGAAGAGAACCATGATGAATTTAAATCAAATCTTCATGTAGTGAAAGAACTTAGAGATGCCTTTGACCATTTAATGCGTATTTTTGCCGTAAAGCTTGATATTAAAGAAGAAAAAGACGGAAACTATATAGAAATAAATATGGAAAAGGTCTTTGGGCATGTTTATAGAGCAGGTTATGACACGTTAGATTTTGCCGCAATTATTTTGCGAGATAAAATAAACAAGGAAGTGATTGGATTTTCATCTTCTGCAATTCAAGCTGCAATCCCAACATATTATTCTGAGGTACGTCCTTCAGTTGAAAATATAACGTCTGATATAATCAAATTAAGGATTAATAAAGATGTTGCCAATCCATCAGCAGAAGTGTTTGAGAGTTATTTTCAGAAAACTATTAAATTGCAGGAAATACTTGAGAAGATTCGTAGTGCTAAACCTGCAATAGTAGAATACGAAAACAAAAAACATAATGAAAAATTGAAAAACACGGCTTTAAATATTGTTGTTGGCATTCTTATTGGTGTTGTTTTGGTTATAATAGGATTATTTTTTAAATAGTCACCAATGCTAATTTCATCAATCGAAATCCAGAACGCAATCCATCCATCCCACAGTTAACACTCCTTTCTATCTCACGAAAACTTAATAGAATCTCATTAAAACAAACTTTAAATATCCGGCGTCATATTTAGAATTATACATTGAAAAAAAATTAGATAAAAAACTTAAAAGATTTTTAAAACAAATGCTCTGGTCTAAAAATATATTATTAGATTTTGGTGTAATATGGATAAAATGTAATCTACAATTCACCCATTAACCCCTAAGGTTGGAACAACAAACAAAGCTTTTTATCATAATCCATTATAGTAATAACAACAAAAAAGAGGAGAAATATTATATTTACCGTAATAATATATAATAATCCATCATATGATTCGCCAGAGATTCGTTCTTGATACAAGCGCCCTCACCGACACGCAGACAAGGGAACTTGAGGGCGGGACACTTTGCGTTGCAATGGGAGGAATTCTTGATATCATAGCCGAGGCGCGTCTTAATCTTGGCATCAGTTGCTACATCCCGTATCCTTCGGTATATAACGAGATGCGGGATTTTGCAAAAAACAATGGCTGCGACGAGGAAACCCTGGCAAAGATAGATACGTGGCTTGTCAAGAAAACCCCGGACAGGTATGAAGTAAAAATCCCTTCCAAGATTTTTTATGATTACGTGGATTTCATGCGCGGACGCATCAACAAAGGAATGAACGTGGCAGAGGATGCTATATGGGAATCCGCTACAGAGTGCCTCTTTCGCACCACAAAGGCAAAGACAAAGCAGGAGATTGAGCCTGAGATAGAGCGCAATGTCATTGGCGCGATAATAAATTCATTCCGCGATAAATACAGGAACGCGCTAAGATATGGTATTCTTGACAGCGCACCTGATATCGATGTGCTTTTGCTTGCCAAGGAGCTTGACGCCGCTGTCGTTGCAAGCGATATCGGCATCCAGAAATGGGCTGAGCAGCTCGGACTTCGTTTCGTTGAGGCAAAATCCTTCCCTGCCATGATAAAAGAATACCTGAAACGCATAAAACCTGAAAAAGTAGCAAGTATGATTTAATATGGCAGACATTTATATCTACATTGCTGCCTTTGGTTTCGTTGCAATTCTTTATCTGACGCTTCGCGATATTCGCATCTTCCACCGGACCAAAATTGAATCGTACAGGAAAGGCGCGCTGCGAGGCATGGTTGCAGGTGCACTTGCCTGGATTGGCATGATTGTAACTCTGGGAAACCCATCAATCGGGCTTACCATTGTGCTCGTAGCGGTTTATATTAACGGAAAAGGCAAGCGTGAGGACGTATTCGGGAATGCGCCGCTGGCAAAAAGAGTGCTTGGGGAGACGACAATCAAAAAGTAAGCCGGGCAAAAGCGTCTTCAAGCGAACCTGTAATGGTCTGTTTCTTCAACTTGTCTGTTAAGTCTAAGGGACTTCCTTTGATGTATTAACCTTTAGGACTTTGGAATGAATGCTCAGACAGTATATTTTTTATTTTAAAACGCATCCCTACAATCCTCCCGATCATTATTCCTGCAAGAATACTATAAGTGAAGGCGGTGAGAATAGAACCATGTATCCAATGACCAAAAAGCCATGTTCTTGATACTGAAAAAGCCACGTAAAATAGCATTACAATAATGCCAATCGTATCAAAACGAGAAACAACTTTTGCCCTCTCTTCATGCCAGTGAATAATAAACATGCGAGTAGCAATGAACCCAAGGAATAATCCCAGGAGAAATCCACCGAGAGATAGCTCGATGCCAATAATACCTTCCAGGATATCATACAGCATAAGCCCGGTCAGGATGATACCTATCACATAAAAAATCCTTATCCTAAAAATGAGCTTTCGGTCTATATGTTTCTTCGCTGGATGTTCTTTAATATTCAGAAAATTTAAAATTTTCTTGAAGAAATTTCCGTTTTGCATATATAATTCTCCTATTGTTCAAACCGCAGAGCATCCACCGGGTTCATCTTTGCTGCCGATCTTGCAGGTGCGACGCCTGAGAGTACCCCCACAAATACAGAGAATGCAAGTGCAAAGACCAGGAGTTGAGGTGTGACAACAGCGCTCAGACCTATAACAGAAATTAGTACTGATATCAGTATGCCACAAATTATCCCGATTACCCCACCAACAAATCCGAATAATCCGGACTCCATAATGAAAACTTTCATTACTTCATTATCTGTAGCTCCAAGTGCCTTGAGTAATCCTATCTGTCTCGTGCGTTCCATGACTGACATGAACATGGTGTTCGCTATTCCTACAGCGCCTACAAGAAGCGAAACTGCCGCAATCGCAGCAAGGAACAGTGATATAGCCTGAGTGATACTGCTTATCTGCTGCTGAATCGATGCGAATGCAGTGACTGTAAAATCCCTGGTTCTTGTATTCACATGTCTTGACTGCATGAGCTTTTGTATAATATCGTCAGCTATTTTATTAGCCTGTGCTTGGTCGGCTACTTTTACCATAATGGAATTAAATATATTTCTGGATAGACTTTCAGTTATCACATCACGAGCTTGATCTGCTGGCATATATACTGCATTATCTCCTCCTCCAAAACCGCCAGATTTAGCGAATATTCCCACGACCTTAAAAGTCTTGCTTCCTATTGTAATTGGTCTATTCAGGGTAATCTGCTGTAAAAAAGTATCATGAGCTAAAGAGTAGCCAATAACCACAGTGTTCGAGTCACCTGGCTGAAGGTATCTGCCGGCTTCAAGCTTTGTTGTGACCATGGAACGCCAGACCGCGGTATCAACGCCGCTTACGGATACTGAGGTCTTTTCCGTTCCCACTCTTATATCCGAACTGCCTGATACCATGCCATTTACATATAACACGCCTGGCACCTGCTTGATCGCGTTCAGGTCTTTATCAGTGAGATTAATATTACCAGAAGACGCCCCCATCCCTCCAAAACCGGTAGAAGCACGCGAAAAACCCGGGGTGACCGTGATCAAATCAGCTCCAAGATTGCCCAGGTTAGCCTGGACGCTTTCCTGCAAGCCCTGGCCAATGGATATTATAGCTACGACTGCAGCCACTCCTATCACAATACCGATAACAGTGAGCCAGCTTCGCATCTTGCTTTTCTTAACATGGCTCAGGGGCAAGGTGAAAATATCTAACGTTTTCATTTAGTTCAGCCTGTTATTTTTCCATCCAGCATTTTAACAACTCTTCCTGCAGTCATATTTAAACTTTGGTTGTTGTATTTGTGGGTAACTACAAAGCTTGCAATAGGATTTCAGGTGCAGAATTAGGACTTTAGGTGCAAGGCTGCGGGGCACAAAACTATTTCATTCTGTAACAACTAAAACAGGGCAATGCTCACCAAACGAATCATTCCGTGCCTTGATGTCACCCTTGATAAAGAAGGGGGCTGCGTGGTAAAGGGAGTCGAATTCGTCCACCTGCGAGAGGCGGGCGACCCTGTGGAGCTTGCAAAGAGATATAATGAGCAGGGAGCTGACGAGCTTGTTTTCCTGGATATCACAGCGTCGCATGAACGGCGTGGCACGATGATCGATGTGATAGAAAGAACCGCTGATGAGGTGTTTATCCCTCTTACCGTGGGCGGCGGAATCGCAAGTACGGAGGCGATACGGAACATACTTCGCGCCGGCGCTGACAAGGTTTCCATCAATACCGCTGCTGTAAAGAATCCCGATTTTGTGAGGGAATCTTCAGAGATATTCGGCTCCCAGTGCATCGTTACAGCGATAGATTGCAAGCGTAATTTTAATATTAAGGATAATAAGGATAAAACCATAATCGAGCTTGAGGATGGAACAAGAGCATGGTACGAGGTTGTTATCTACGGGGGAAGGACACCCACAGGCCTCGATGCCGTGCTGTGGGCGCAAAAAGTTGAAAACCTCGGCTCAGGTGAAATCCTGCTCACCAGCATGGACAGGGACGGGACAAAGGACGGTTATGATTTGCCTGTAACGAGGACGCTTTCAGAAACACTGGATATCCCGATAATAGCCTCGGGCGGCGCCGGTAATATCGGGCATATGTTCGATGCCTTCACAGAAGGCAAGGCTGACGCCGCGCTTGCTGCGAGTATTTTCCATTTCGGGGAATACACGATTGGCGAGGCAAAGGAATATCTGAGGAATAAAGGCGTAGCAATCCGGATTTAAGGGTACTCTATATTTACTCTATATGCCTGATTTCGCCCACGATTTTTTCAAGCAGCAACCCCAGCGTTATAAGACCGAGCGGTTTTCCTTCCTCATTTACCACAAAGCACATGCTTGACTGGCTGCCTTTTATCAAATCCACAAGCTCAAGCAGTGAAGTTTCAGGAGATGCAAATAGCGCAGGTCTTGCCAGTTCTTTTATAGGTTTGTTCCTGTTTGTGAGATTGTTCAATGCATCTTTCATATGCACAAAACCCAGTATCTTGCCTTCGCTGATTACGGGAATTATTGCAAATTTTTTTATGCGGACAAGTTCAATCGCATCTTCAAGCGTTGCAGAGGAATCTATGCAGGTAACTTTTTCAATCGGGATCATTATATCTTTTGCCTTTATCCTTGAAAAATCAAGCGCCGATTTAAGAAGGTGTGTCTCTTGTTTCTGGATTACTCCTTCTTCTTCGCCCAATTCAATAAGATGCGAGACATCCTCGCGCAGGAAAATGGGTTCCCTCATAGAAGAACTGGATCCGATTAACCTCAATAATACATTAGTGAATCCCGTAAAAAAGACGATTAAAGGTTTCAGGAGCCATACGAGGTATTTCATTACCGGAGCGAGTTTGTAGGCTATCTCAGGATTCCTTGCTGCATAAGCTTTCGGGGTTATTTCTGCAAAAGCCACAATCAGGAGGGTTGCAATTATAGTCGCAAGTGTAATAGCATCAGGGCCGAAAATATCGATTACAACGACAGTTATTAGCACCGACATAGTTATGTTGACAATATTGTTGCCAATTAAGATCACGGCAAGGAAATTTTCAGGCGTATTGAGAAGGTCTTTCAGGATGTCGGCATTTTTTCGCCCTTTTGCAAGATAACCTTTGAGCCGAACCCTGTTCTGGGATGTTATAGAGGTCTCTGAAAGGCTGAAGAAGATGGATGCCAGCATCAGGAAAATTATTACGATTATTATTAAGGTTAGCTCGGGGAGGGACAATGAATTCACCAGTTGAGTCTGTTAAATGCATGGATGCTCTTAAAACTAATCTTGAAAACCGGTTTAAATAAGATAAAATTAGCTGGAATGAGCTGTTTGCTCACAGTTAGATTGAACTTTTAAGTAAATCTTAATTGTTTACCAGGCGTTTTTCCTTGTAGCTGCAGGATACGCCATATTCGCAAGCGCGGCTCTCTTCCCATGTCTGGGTGATGATGCGCGTTACGCAATTGATGTCTGAGTGTTTGCATTTCATGATATTACCTTTTTTACAACCTGATTTCAGGCTATCCCACTAAGCTGTTCACAATTGTATTAGGATGGGTGTGAGGAAGGTGTGATTAGAGATGACTTGAATCAAAATAATTCAATTTATCTTCTCTTCCAGTTCCTCTTCATACGCTTCATGAGGATGGAACTTGAGTTTGCCCATGCCCTTTGCGTTTTCCCTGAATATGGCAACTGCATCCCGTGGAGGTTTTTCTGTCTTTAATTTTTTATTCATTCACCCGCCCTGCCACTTCCTCCACTGTCACCATCTCCTGCTCACCTGTCCTCATATCCTTGAGCGCCCCTACTTCAATGAATCTATGCGGATAAAATTCGTTTACCTTCCATCGTATCATTCAATTTTTTAGTTTCTTCTTTTAATCGAGATATTATTTCTAAGTCCATCATTAAGGTCTGCTGACCGCTACCCATCTCCTTAAAAGTGTATTTTCCCGCTTTCAACTCATCAGTGCCAACAATTATCGCATAAGTTTGCTCAAGTTCTGTATTTTCCATGCCGCCATATAGTTTTATAACCTGTTCATACCTCGCGTTGTCGATAGTATTAATATGCGTAAGCTGGTCTCTGAATTTGCGCCCCATTAAATCCAAATACGTTATAAATCCTGCATCCCTTAACTCTTTTGTAATCTTTATTGCTTCTTTTCTCGTATCATCGAAACAAATCACAGCTACCCGAATTTGTGGTTGATACTCTACCTTACAGACCTCCATTATCCTGTCAAACCCGATAGCATATCCAGTAGAAGGCGTATCCTCGCCTCCGAACAACTGCGCGAGACGATAAGCGCCGCCGCCGCAAACCTGGTTCTGCGCACCTAAACCTTCGCAGTATATCTCAAAAACCATGCCTGTATAGTAATCAAGACCCCTTGCAATCCCGAGGTCAACCTGGTATTCCAGCCCGTACACGTCCAGCAGGTCAAGAAGCGCCTCGAACTGCGACATCGCTTCGATGTCACCCACAAGCTCCCGGGCTTCATGCACTGCATTTTCGCCACGCAGCCCTATCAGGCGGAACAGTTTCCCCCGCAGCTCATCGGGGATCTGGAGCTCATCAAGGAACTCCTCAAGCCCCTTATCATCCTTCTTATCCACAAGCCTCATAATCTTGCTCTGGTGTTCAGGCTGTATTTCCTTCATCAAAGCCCGCACAATCCCGAGGTGCCCCACATGCAGGTCTCCGCGAACGCCTGCTCTCTCCAGCATTTCCACTGCAAGCGCTATAACCTCTGCATCCGATTCCGGGCGGGCGCTTCCTATTATCTCCACGCCGAACTGGAAGAACTCGCGAAAGCGTCCCTTTTGAGGGCGCTCGTACCTGAAACAGTTGTCAAAATAAAAGAATTTCAAGGGCTTTGGCGACCTCTGGAGTTCCTCCACATACATCCTCACCACTGGAGCCGTGAGTTCGGGGCGCAGCGCAATCTCGCGGTCTCCTTTATCCTTGAAATTGTATATCTCGCCGAGAATTCCCTCGCCTGACTTTAATGTAAACAGCTCGATATGCTCGAAAGTCGGTGTTTTGATTTCGCCGTATCCCCACCGTGTTGCAGCCTCACGCAGCTTATTCTCAACATACCTTCGTTTTGCCATCTCATCAGGTAAAAAATCGCGTGTGCCGCGGGGTCTCTGGAGTTCCATAAATATCCTTTTGCCCCGATTATGGCTTTGTCCTTTATAAACCTGTATGATTATTGATTCGGGGCAAGCCTTATTACTTTATTCAGATATTATCTGCCTGTTTATGAGTCTGAGAGAAAAAATAAAATCATTCAATGAAAGCGAGAATTTCTGGGTAGGTTTCTTACGGGACATTCTCTTCGTTGTTTCGGTTGTAGCGATTTTTGCTTCAGTTTCCCACATCGCCCTGGGGCTCTGGTCGCCCATGGTTGCAGTGGAAAGCGGCAGCATGATTCCCCACATCCAGATAGGGGATATCATCCTTGTCCAGAGCATCGACCGCACCCAGATAATAACATACAATACAGGACAGGAAACAGGATATACATCCTTTGAGGAACCCGGTGATGTAATTTTATACCGGCCTCTTGGCAGGGAGGGGGTCACGCCCATTATCCACCGTGCCATGTACTATGTTGAAACGGGAGAACCCATGTGGCCCGGCGGTCCCCCCGCACCTCATGCAGGCTATATCACAAAAGGCGACAATACAAAGACAAACCCTGTTTATGACCAGGAGGGAAGCATAAGCTATCTCCAGCCTGTAAAAAAGGAGTGGGTCATAGGGGTTGCCCGTTTATACAGGATTCCTGTCCTTGGTTATGTGTCTCTTATTCCCAGGAAGATATTAGGCGTATAGTTTTGTCTGGTTAGGGGGCCTGTAATCTTCAAGAGGCTTTAACCTGTAATCTTCAAAAAGAACTTTCCTGGTGCTGTCGGTCGGGACTGAGAGTGATATTTCCTTGGTCCGGCCGTACCTGCCCTTGCTCACAATCGTCGCGTTCAGGATTCCGAGCATATCGAGTTCGGATATTAAATCCGTCACCCTGCGCTGCGTCAGGACTTCGATTCCAATTATCCTGCACATCTGTTTGTAAATATTATATGCCTCACCCGTTGTTATGCTGCTGTTTCCATCATGACCAATAAGAACCACGCTTAAGAGGATGAGCTTCGACTGGCTTGGCAATGTCCTCACCACCTCGACTATCCTGTCTATCTCTATTTTCTCCTGGGCATGTTTAACATGTATCTCCTGGACCCTGGGCGCTTTCACACGTTCAGCGAGTTCTCCGGACACCCGCAATAAATCAAGCGCACGCCTCGCATCCCCGTGTTCCTGTGCAGCGTATGCGGCGCAAAGGGGTATCACCATCTCTTCAAGAGCTTCCGGCTTAAAAGCTACTTTAGCTCTCTGGCGCAGGATGTCCCTTATCTGGTTGGCATCGTATGGCGGAAAGATTATCTCTTCTTCGCCGAGAGAACTTTTTACTCTCGGGTCAAGGAATTCGGTGAATTTTAAATCGTTTGTAACGCCTATGAGGCTGACTTTTGCCTTCTTCAGATCTGAATTTATCCTGGTGAGATTGTACAGTACGTCATCCCCTTTGGATATGAGCTTATCCACTTCGTCAAGAATGATTATCGCAATGCGCTTGTCCGAATCCAGCGCGCTCTTAAGTTCAGTATATACCTGGTCTGTCGGCCAGCCGGTCATGGGAATATCCTTATCGAAGTGCCGTGCCAGGGATGCCAGAAGGCGATACTGCGTATCCACGACTTCACAGTTTATATATACAACGACACATGGCACGCCGTGCAGTTCACCTGTCCGCTCAAGCTCCTTTCCCACGTGTTTTGCAACTGCGGTCTTGCCCGTTCCCGTTTTCCCGTATATCAAAATATTTGATGGCGTTTCTCCCCGCAGAGCTGATACCAGTATTGTGGCCAGCCCTTTAACCTGTTCGTCCCTGTGGGGAAGATAATCCGGTGTATACGAAGAACGGAGAACCTCTCGGTTATCAAATATATTTGCCCCCGTTAACATATCCTCGAAAATACCATTTATTGTCATCGCCTTGCTATCCATACCTTTAGCCTCCTATACCACTCCAATAGAAAGAAAGGTATTAACACTTATGGTTCTCACCCCTTCATTTCCATTGGAGCGTGTGGAACCGCCACAGGTTTTGCTATTAAAAACCGGGATTCGGGGGTAGATTATCATCCATATGCTTATAACCTGTTGCCTTCTGTTCATAAACCGGATTTGACCTCTGCAGCCAAAAATCCCTTGTTTCCTCTGGAGTTTTAAAAGAAGACCAACCCCATTGTTTCGTCTGGAAGGCAACAAAAACCAACAGGTTCATATAATGGAAATATAACAAAAACCCACGAGACTCAGTAAACGTTTCACTATATATAAATCTTTCTATTTTAGCATAATATAAAACTATAGATAAAAAATGGTAAAGAAAAAAGTGAACGGATAATGACAACGGCTAAACCATGAGAACCCAATAACCAAAGAACAATCAAAACTAACAACAAAAAGTACTAACTAACAATCTCCAGCAGAAACGAGAGGG
This sequence comes from uncultured archaeon, assembly GCA_902386255.1. Lineage (GTDB taxonomy): Archaea > Halobacteriota > Methanosarcinia > Methanosarcinales > Methanoperedenaceae > Methanoperedens. The sequence continues at coordinate 26,557 of CABMII010000081.1, read as the reverse complement.
TACCTCTAACGCTTACACTCCAGAAAAGAAAATCACCCAATTCGGCTATCTATCAACAGGAATGGATTCAAGGCGACTGGACAAGCTCCAGATAAGGGTTCTTGTATGGATAGGAACATTAGGATCATTACCAATCTCGTCAAGATTTGAAATGACCATTGCAGCCTTTCTTGATGGCGTATCCTTTTCACTTGAGAGAATGTTTTTGATATTATCAGCAGACCGCCTAATATTTCTGGGGACAGAGTCGTCATTGATTATTTTATCAAGAGCATCAATACACTGTTTTATGATTTCACTTGAGTTTTCAGGCACAGTTATCACCACGGATGTTATTATAAAACAAAAAGAGCATATAAAGATTCTTTAATGAAAAGACTTTCGGTGATATCATGAATGAAAAAGAAACAAATGACAAATTACAGAGGATTACAAAACTTCTTGAAATCGGCGGGACCATGCTTGCCAACCATCACGAATGCGGAGCTCCCATGTTCAGGTACCAGGGGAAAATAGTCTGCCCGGTATGCGATTTTCAGGAAAAGCCAGAACCTCCAAGAGAATCCAAAAGAGCGCCGGAATCCCAGAAAGCAGCCAAAACACAGAAATCAGGGCAAGAACCTGAGCCGGTTGATCTTCAATTCATCAAGCGCATAATCCTGACAAAAATCCATGAAATCACGACGAGCCTTGAAGATGAGACCGACCTACACAGGATGAAGGATAAACTGGACTGCATCGAGCAGGGTATAAAAATATTGAAGCTAATGCAGGAATGAAGAGCGGCAAAGACCGAATCCTCGCGCCTATCCGGCGACACTGACCATGGTATTTCGCATTATCAGGAGATTATAGGAGGACAAAGCCTTATTTTCCCGGACCAGTGTGCCGTAAATCTCAACTATGCCGCCATATCCGGCTTCAAAAAGCATACTATTATTATCGCTTATGTGATACGCAGGCAGTACTGCATAACACGGGATAGATGTGGTGCCATCGCATATCTTGTACACAAACGTTTTCTCATCCCCGAGATTCCCGGACATTACGGATACAGCAATATTGACCCTTTTTTCGATATGTTTTTTGAGGTTTGAAAGCCTCATGAATTTTCCTTTTGCCAGATATTTGTGTTTTACCAGGCCGTCTTTTCTCAATATTACAAATGAGAATTTCATATCCGTATTTATGTATCTATAAAATTCCCCAGTATTTGCTATCCTTTCCATGAAATCCGGCGCCCGGATATTCCCGAGTTCCTGAAAGCTCCAGCAGTTTTCTCCTGAGCATTCAAGCCCCCAGATGAAAGAGCATGGGCTATACACGGTAAACCCATATTTAACGAGGGCGTGCTGGGTGACCCTGAGCGCCTTTGAATTATCAAGGTCGGCAGGCTCGATGATGACCACTGTGGGATTTTCACTGCCCGAGGCTGCCCGTTCCACAACAGCAGCACGTTGCGAAGGAGGTGCACCCATCTCGGCCAGCACATTTGAAAAAACCATAAGGTCAACATTCGGTAGGACAGGCGCAGACTCAATGGGCGAACGGACAGGTTCATTTATGGTGACAATCGTATCCTCCTGCTTGAGACCTGAGAGATAAAGGGAAGTAAGCTCTTTATAACAATCGATATTCTCAGAGGCCCTTTCAATCGAATCAATCCTGATATTCAGCTTCACATCTATTTTGTTTTTGGAATAAACATCCTGCAATTTCCTGATGAAATCAAGCGTACTGAGCGTTATCGTTCCCGGTCCTGCCCCAGCGTCGAGAATGCTCATCTTGTTCGTGAGCAGTCCGCCCCTCCACAGCTCAAGCAGCATGTACTGGAATTGGCAGAAATAAACCGGGAAATGGTACAGCAGGTAGGAAATTATCCTGATTTTGGGATATTGCGGTTTGCCCCCCCAGTATTCCTCTTTCTGCTTCACGATATTTTCCCGAATCAATAGCCCGGTCTCGCCCGTGTGCCAGTCCTTCCCGCAGGAGCGTTCTATGTAAGAGTTAATCAGTTTCTCGACGCGCGCCGGAAGCTGGGGGTTTTTAAAGAGCGCTTCAAGTTCCCTGACCACAGCCTCGTCAGCAGGAAGCGCGTGCTTAACGAGTTTCGTGCATTTGTAGCCTGCATCGCAAAAGAGGTCAAGGTCATAAAAGTGAGATTTTAAAAGCTCATATAATTCTTTTTCTTCGCATCTCCTGCTGAGGTACTGGTTCATCTCGGAGAGCGCGAACTCAGAGCGGGAGGAGGCGAGGTATTTTGCGAGGGAGAGGGGTTCGGTGGTCATTGATAAGCGTTATCCCTAGAAAAAAACGAACCGTAGATAAACGCAAATGAACGCAGATTTAATTTTTTTGGAAAAACATGATCATCATGTATTATCATTTAAAAAATCCTATAAACCGATACTATATCTTAATTCTCTTAATTGTTTTTCAGCCGAATATAACTCACCAATCTGATCGAAAGGAATGTTTTTATAACGGTGATTATATTCTGGAAAAGAGTTCAGAACTTGTTTATATTTTCGTGAATCATTTGAAATAATATATAGGTTCACGTTGCTGTAATCAATCAATGATGCCAACCGACCAACTCCTGACCATGTTCCTGTATTAAGTTCTATTTCAAATGCACATTCTGGAATGAAATTTCTACCTTTTTCCTTAAACCAAAGTACATCAATATATCTCAAAACATCATAATCCGAAAACTGCAAGTTTGGGCAAGTTTCTAAAGAAGAAATATCAGATAATTTATTATCATTAAACTTTTTGGCCTTATCGGGGCAATAAGTTTGAAAGCCACGTATATTACCTATTTCTAAAAGTCTTCCCTGTAAAATAGTATGTAAACTTACTTCAATTGTATTTTTTTCTTCTGGTATATTTGTAGAGTTTAAAAGTAATTCCCATGAATTAATGTATTTACTACAATCCATTCTATGGTTGCGTCCTGCTAAAACAATATTCAAATCGTTATCAATATTTATTTTATATTCTCCGTTTCTATCGTGACTGATTTGCGGTAAATTTTTAAATAAAATCTGAGCGGGTATGATAATCGTCCTATCCAAAGAACCGCAGATAAAGGCAATGAATGGGTTGTCAAGATTTGCCATCTCCTCTGCTGTAATGTAGTTTAACCCAAAGAAATACCTTCTATCTCCTTCCGATGCCGCACGGATTAAAACGTTTGCTTCAGCTATTTTATATGTTCGCGATTTTAGAACTTTTATAAACTCAACATCAGTTTGAAATTCTTTGGCTTTTTGTAAAAATTTATCTACTAAAAGTTCTGTTGGCGATAGCTTTTTAAAACTTTCACTCATGTTCTTTTACTTCTTCAACGTCAATAGCATCGTTTATAGTAGGCTCAATTTCTTTAATCGAAAATTTATATTCCTGTTTATCTTTTAAATCAGATGCATCATAACAATGGCCTAAAAAATACTCTGCATATCTACATGCTTTTTCTTCGTTTTCCGCCTCAATAGTTACAATATATGCCCTTGATAAAGCCACATTATAAGTTTTCATATTATCTTGCGTGAATTTATTAAACTAATCTGTAATATTTTTAATCTATTCTAATTATATCATTATTTAATGGTATCTTCGCTATATAATTTTTCCTCCAGTTGCAATAATCTCTATTCTCATTTTATCAATCCCCTCTCCTTAAGCACTCCCACCGCCTCCGCCACCCCGACGCCGTACTCCACCCTCTAACCATGTACACTACCATCACCAACCGGGATGCGGGTATCGCTTCTTAAACTAACACTAAGCAATCGCCGCTTCCCTCACTTTATTGACCTGCATATCGAGATTTTTAATCATACCCTGTATCATATCAACTGCATTCTCTTCAAAATATACCTCACCGCACTGGGAACAAATCCAGGCCGGTACGTCGTCGATTAACAGATGATAACCTGCCCTATTCAGCGTATAGGTGGTTTTCCCTTTTTTCATTTCTCCGGCACAAAAGTGGCACTGCATTTTATTTCCTCCGGCATCTTAAATCAGTTTCCCATTTATCTACTGTGGGAACATAAGCTGTAATTATTGCCAGATAATCTTTTTTTGGTGCGCATACTACATGAATTGTTCTACCAGATTTTGTATTGCAGTACATTAAATAACTTTTTCCTCTTGGGTCATCCAGATATTCTTCAATAACATGACCATTAAGAATCGTCTCAATAACTTCTTCTCTTAGAATCATTCGATCTGACAGATTCATCTGACTCAAACTATGAGATGTAAACAGCACTTTCTTGTTATATGCTTTCTTTATTTCTTCATGTGAATTTTCTGGCATATTCATCTTAACATACCCTTTTTCTTGAACTCCCCCACCGCCTCCGCCACCCCGGCTCCGTACTCCCCCTTCGTCACCATCCGCGCCACCCTCTTCACCTCAGGATGCGCATTCCCCACAGCCACGCCAAAACCCGATAACTTCAGCATCTCTATATCATTAGGCGCATCCCCGATAGCCACAAAATCCCGCGCTTCAAGCCCCATCATCTCTGCAATCCGTTTAAGCCCCGTGCCTTTATTAATCCTCTTGCTCTTGATATGCACCGCAAACCCGGTATCCACGATCTCAACCCCAGGAAACTCTTTTAGCAATTCCCTTGCTCGCTCCACATCAAAATTCCGCCGCAGACCAATCTCAGTTTTCCTGTATTCAGGGTCAAGTCTTTCAAGGGTGAAATGCCTTTTCAGGAACCCGAAAGCCTCCTCGCACTCCTTCATATGCGAAGTGTCGGATTCAACCCTTCCGCACTCCACGACCCCGCCGTTCTCGGCTATCACGATGCCGCCCGTCCCTACGAGTTTTGAGGCAGCCCTGGCAAAACAAAGGACATTGCCGGTGGCAATCACCACCGGTACCTGGAGGCTTCGGAGCGCTTCAACAGCCCTGAAATCAAGGCTCCTGTCGCTATAAGTAATTGTCCCATCAACATCGACCACGACAGCTTTGTATTCCACATCTTTAATAACGGTTTTTAATCCTTAAGCCCTTCCATGGTGACCGAGAATATAGCCTCGCCTTCAGGGAGATTGGGAGAGTCCACAAGCCTTGCAATCCTTTTTTCTCCCTTCGATTTCCGAAGGTACAGCCTGAACGTTGCAGTATGTCCCACGATATGCCCGCCTATGGGTTTTGTGGGGTCGCCAAAGAACGCATCAGGTTTTGACATCACCTGGTTTGTCACGATGATGGCAGCATTATTAAGACCTGCAAATTTCATCAGTTCATGCATGTGCTTATTGAGCTTCTGCTGCCTGTCTGCAAGAGTCCCCCGGCCAACATATTCAGCCCTGAAATGCGCTGTCAGGGAATCAACTATCAGGAGGCGCACAGGCTTATCAGTATCTTTCAATTTAAGAGCGAGATCATTGGCCGTGTCGACAAGCAGTATCTGGTGATTTGAATTATAGGCTTTTGCAACATGGATGTTTTTCAGGAACTCCTCAGGGTCGTATTCCTTCCCTTTTTTCGCGGATAATCCCATTACCATCTGCGTGATTCTTTCAGGCCTGAAGGTATTTTCAGTATCTATTATTATAACAGAGCCCCCAAGGCCGCCATCTTCCTGCGGCAGCTGGACATTCACAGCCATCTGGTGACCCACCTGCGTCTTTCCTGAGCCGAACTCGCCGTAAAATTCTGTAATCGCCTGGGTCTCAACGCCCCCGCCCATCAGGTCGTCAAAAGCCTTTGTGCCGAAGCTGAGTTTTCCAATAAGTTTTCGTCTCTCAAGCACAAGGTCGCCTGTCTCAAATCCTCCCACGTCCGCAGCCTGGCGCGCAGCATTGATGATTTTCTGAGCCGTGGACTCGCCGATTTCTGCAATGCTTGCCAGTTCGGACGACGACGATACGGCAATGGCTTCAATCGAGCCAAAACCCGCTTCTTTCAATTTCTCTGCTGTAGCCGGACCGACGCCCGGCAAATCTTCCAATCCTTTTCTTTCTACCATTGTTTCCTCCAGTGCACGATTTATTTGTTGTCTGGTGCACAGTTACGATATTTTCAAATCGCCATACATTGTTATAAACCTTACCAGAGCGGGGTGAAAGTAATCAAGGGTCAATTCTGCTCAAGCTCATGATGATGACCCCTTTATTTCCACTGGAGACGACGCCAGTACCTCTCATTTTCTTATAATCTGTATGCCCGTCCTTGCGCCTGCGCTTAGTTCCACTTCCTCATTCCTGCCGGATTTAGCAAATGCGTCGATGATGCGTATCTCGCTACCTATATCGAGTTCATTAACGAGGTCTGCATGCTCGCCCCACAATGCCACTTTAATGCGCCCGGTATCGTCGGAAACGTAGATATTCGATACCTTGCTCTTGGTGCCGTCCGGTCTCTCAAATTCCCTTATTTCATCAAGCCCGGAGACATGCCCGGAAACGCTGTAAGCGGAATTTATTCCGATATCAGCGATTGGAGTAAGTGGTTCGGAATAATCCACATTCGCGCTGCTCTTCGCTATCCCGCCGCCAGAACCCAGCTGGAGTTCTGTCTGGTTGCTGAACGTATTCTCGCGGGCATAGGCATTGGTTATTTCTACGGTCTCACCTGCTTTGAAACCGGGATCTTCCGCCTTTTTATCCCACAATGTGATGCGAATTTTACCAGTATCATCGCCAAGAGTAACGTTTGTTACCTTTCCTGTCGTCCCGTCCTTTCGCGCGAAAGTTCGCACTTTTCCCGTGTCAATTACTTTCGCTATGAGATTCAGGCCATTCATCCCGGTCTTAATATCGGCAATCTTTTGCGGCTTGATATTCACCGCCACCTCTTTTTCCACATGCTCGATGCCTCCACCCTTTCCCACATTGACCTCAAGCCCTCGCTGCCCCTGTTTTATGTATCCTTTCACTTTTAGGCTCTGCCCCATCTTTATGTCGCCTATTTTCACAAGGTCGCAGGCCTCATCCCAGAGCGCAGCCCTGATAGAACCCGTATCATCCGCAAGGGTCAGGTTTACCACGCGGCCTGTCGTATCATTGTCGCGTGAGAATTCCCTGATATCACCCACCGCGGTCACTCTTGCAATAAAGACAACATTACTCTTATCAGCTGCAATGTCCTTGATTTTAATTGTCTCGTTTAATCCCATCTCGCTTGCAACAAGCATCGCTGCGGTCTTGGAGTCGCAAAGACCGTTCATCATCGTTACTTTATCCTCAACCTTTGACTTGAATTCGTCACGCGTAAGCTTCCCTTCAAGCCTTTTATAAACCTCTTCAATCTCGGCAAAATCCACCATGGTATTCTAAAAAGGATATTCTGAATAAAAACTTTCTGGTTGCTCCCTAAATCCATCCGAACAATCGCTGGAAAAAGCCCAGTTTCTTCACTTCCACCGGCGCCTGCAGGGTGCTTGAATATTTGATATCCCCATCCGGGTTTTCATATCTTATCACTGTGTCCACCGCATAGGTTTTGGGTACGGCCTTGCTATCTGCCTTGATACTATAGCTGGCAACTACCGTATCGCCGGGCTTTATGGTATAGAGGAACGCCTGGTCATCCGTGGTGCTCAGGGGGTCAGACGGGTTGATTATTGCCCTGGCATCTTTCGCATCTTCCTCACCCGTATTTTTAATCGCTATCACTACAACATCTTCCCTTCCTGCATAAAGGCTGCCATTGGTTCGCACGACCTCAAAATCGGCCTGCGTTTTTACCTTGAGTTTGAGGGTCTGGTTCTGGGCCATCATCCCGTACCAGTAGCTTGCATCATACGTTTGCGCGGTTGCATTCGGATTCGAGATTTGCGCATATTGCTGGTAATCGTAGGCGAGGTTTAAGTGGAGATTATATACGCCGGCCTTTGCTTTCCTGGCGATTTTTATATCGAATTTTAGAGGAGAAAGCGTATTCTCTCCGCTTTTAATGGAACCTACCTGCTGGGCTGGAGACAAGACTTCAAGGGGGCCATTTGGATCCACGGAGAGCGATGCAACTACGCCTGTTGCATCAACTATCTTGCCGTCAAGCTTCACTTCAGTCTGAGCGGCATATATTTCATCAGCAGTTTGAGGAGTGTGGTCTCTCTCAAACCCTAAAAATTTGCCCCGGTTCATTAAATCAATAGGCAAAGTAATGGTCTGGTCCCTGTCGAATTCATTAGTACCCACAATGGTAGCATTAATATCCGGGCTGCCGTATGCAGAATAGTAATGCGCCCCGAAATCAAAGCTCCTGGGCACATTATACGTGCTCGGGGTATCGGCGCCTGCGGCGCTGCCTGCCGCCAGAATAACCAGCAGGAAAAATACAATCAAAGTTTTCTTCATTCTTAAACTTCCCTCCTGAAAAGATAAACGCCTAAACCGAAATAAAAAATCGCAAAGAAAATAAGTATAATCAAATCATTAGCTATAAAGGCAAGACCCTGGCCCTTGACCATGATGGTGCGCATTGCATTGTTTGCAAAAGTCAGGGGCATGGTGTAGGCAATCCAGCGCATCCAGTCAGGAACCGAGCTCAAAGGATAAAAAACACCTGTGGCGAACATGGAAGGCAAGGTAAATAAAAGGCTTAACTGCTGGAAAGATGTCATGTCCTCAGATATTGCAGACATCGCAATCCCGAGACCTACGGCACCAAAAGTGAAGATGATAAGCACCAGGGCGACAAGGAGCCAGCTTCCATTCATCGTGACCCCAAGAATTACAGTCGCGCCGAGAATCAGGATTACAGCCCTTGCAAGCTGCAATATAAGCTGGTGCAGGGTTTTACCGAGAATAACGGCACCCCGGCTCACAGGCGTCATCATAATGCGAACGATGGTGCCGTCCTGCCTCTCTCCTGCTATCGCATACCCCGTGCTCTGCACAGTACCGAAGAATACAGTCAGGGCAATTACCGCAGGCGTGAGAAAGTCCAGGTATTCCAATTTGCCGTAAATATCAGGGATTTTCAGCGAAACAAGGGAACCTGCAGTTCCCGCAAATAACTGCTTCATAAAATTAATTATTATGCCGCTTGATGTGGTATCTGAGGAGTCGGTCAGCAGCGTCAGGGTGACGCTTTCATTTTTTGCCACGCGTTCGCTGTAATCCTGCGGAATGATCAGGACTGCTTTATACAACCCGGCGTCTATTTTCCTCTCTGCCTCGGATTGCCCCATATCCTTCGTATAAGTTATCGAGAACATCTTGACGTCGCCGTATTTGGGGATGAAGCTTCCGATTTCCTGGACAAGGGAACTTGAAGCCGTACCTGTGTCGTCATTTACAACGAGAATATCAACGTTTTTGACCGTGCCGCCCATGCCGTAGCCAAAGAAGATTATCATGATTAACGGGAACGCAAACAGCGGGATCATGAGCGCTTTTTTCCTGAAAATCTGCTTGAACTCCTTGATCATGATTATCCAGGATTTTTTAAGTTCGCTTTTTATATTCATTTCAATCACGTATCTCCTCGCCTGTCAGATGTATGAAAACATCTTCAAGACTCGCGCTGTTTGACGCTCGTTTCAGGTTTTGCGGTGTATCAAGCGCCACCAGTTTACCGACATTCATTATCGCAACCCTGTCGCATAGTTTGTCCGCCTCTTCCATGTAATGGGTCGTGAAAATAAGAGTTTTCCCCTCAGTATTGAACTTCCGGGCAAGTTTCCAGATGGCCTGCCTGGTCTGCGGGTCAAGCCCGGTCGTTGGCTCATCCCAGAAAATTATTGCCGGGTCATGTATCACTGCGCTGACTACAGAGAGCCGCTGTTTCATTCCACCTGAAAAGCGGCCTGTGAAGCGGTCGGCCTGAGCCTCCAGATTGACAAGCTTAAGATAGTATTCTATTCTTTCTTTCATGACCTTTTTGGGAACGTCGTAAAGGTTTCCCATAAGCTCCAGGTTTTCCCGGGCGGTCAGGTCTGAGTAAAGGCTATACTGCTGGGGAACTATACCAATTATCGGCCTTATCCTGTCACCCTCCTTTTCAACATCAAACCCTGAAACTTTTATGCTGCCGCTTGTGGGTTTTATTAATGTGGACATCATGGCAAAAGTAGTGGATTTGCCCGCGCCGTTAGGCCCTATCATGCCAAAAATCTCACCCCTGTTTACGTCAAAACTGATGTCATCTACCGCTGTTACTTTCGCTCTTCTTGATAAGAAAATCTTTGTAAGATTCCTGACCTCAATGATGGGTTCCAATTATACCTCTTCCATAGGTATAATCGAACTTGTGAATATATCTTTTGCAAATGTTTCATTCTTACTTTCAACCTTTAGGTTGCGATTACAGGTACAACACCAGATAAACCACGGCCCATAAGATGAGAATTATAAAAGCAATAATAAGAAACGTTGTAAGTGGTCCTTCGGCCTCCGAGATAACACCAGCAAAACCCACCGCATCACGCTGTGTATCCTCTTCCGAATACTTATCACCGCTTTTCAGGCCGAAATAAATCGCAATCCCGAGGGCTAAAAGCAGCACATACACGAGCATCTGGGAACCCAGCTCGGCCTGTGAAACTTCAATCGGCATCCTGTTCCTCCATCTCTATTATCCTGTATTTTGCCTCTTCGATATCCTCATACTGCCCTTTCAAATAACCCCAGAGAAGCATTGCAGGATAGATTAGAAGTATTATCGCGCTTGCAACCAGGATAATCTGGTAATCAACTGACATTTCGCCCATCATTTTATGACCTCCATTTAGCATCGAATACACCGGGAGCCGAGAAATTCTTCTGGATATAGTATATCGCCTTCCAGCGTTCATCATCTGAAAGCACATATTTCCATGGGGGCATGTTGGTCGTCTCCACACCCTCGCTCACTTTCCAGAACCACTGCCCCTCCATTGTGAAATCATTGCTGGTCTCGGTGAAATTTGCTGGTTCGGGATTGATATAAGAAGCTGCGGGTCCGTCGCCCTGCCCATCCGCGCCGTGGCACTGGGCGCAATAGAGGTTAAAGAGCTTCCCGCCTTCCGTGAAATTGGCATCGTCCTGCAGGATAGGCGATGTTATGCCCTTTTTAGCAAATTCTTCAGCCTCGCTGTCGGAAAAATCGCCCGGAACCACTCTCACGATACCGTCCACAAACGTTCTTTCATAAGAGATAATCTTCCAAATGGTATCTTCGGTCAAAGAAAGCCGCCACGTGGGCATGGCAGTGCCCGGAACGCCCTCCATGACCCTCCAGAACTGGTAATCCACGCCCGGGAAATTCGAAATCCTTTCGTTGAGGTTTGCTGGATGTGTATTCACATGACGCGCATACGGGCCCTGTCCGTTCCCCGAAGCACCGTGGCAGGGGAGGCATCTCTGGACAAACAGAGTCTTTCCTTCAGCTACCAGGCCTGCATAAGCGGCCATGCTCTCGTTGCTTGAATTAACATTTATGATAATATCAGCATAAGGGTTTTTTTGCCCGGAGTAAGGCTCTGGAACGAGAGGCTGGAAATTCTGGGTTTCAAGGTTCCTGCCTCCGAGGTTCTGGATATAGGCTTCAAGGTCAAGAAGGTCCTGGTCAGGGATGAAGGAGAAATTCGGCATAATGGAGCCGGGGCTTACGGAACGCGGGTTCTTATGATGCTGGATATTCCACAGCGTAGGTCTTATTCCTCCTATCTGCGCAAGATCAGGACCCGTCCTTTCGGTTCCGAGAAGATGCGGCCGGTCGTAGTAATAATCCCCTGGCATTGACGTGTTCCCGATACCCCAGTCCTGCGGTCTTACGAACTGGGAATGGCAGTAAACGCACCCCATGCTTTTGTATATTTCCCTGCCGTGGGCCTGTTCTTCGGAGTAAGGATGTGATATTTCGGTAGGTTCATACTGCATTAGAAGATGCGGAAGAAGTACAACAATAAAAACCATGGATAAGAACAACCCAAGACCACCAATAGCGAACAGCGGAACGCTTTCCCTGTATTTTTGGGTTTCCCGTTTCCGGGGCGCGATTGGTTCATGCGGTTCGGGCGCAGGCGCGGATTTATTTCCCAGCGTTTTCCAGATATTATAAAAGAACACATACTGGCCCAGGATTATCGTGCCCCCGCCGATTGCCCTGAGAATGAAAAACGGCTTCAATTGGAGCAGTACGATAGGAACTGTAATATTTCTTATCCAGCCTGCATTCTGGATAAGTCCCATTATGGTCATTGCGGAGAAAAAAAGGATAAAACCAAGAACAGTGAGCCAGAAATGATAGCTCATCAGCCGCTTTGAATAAATTTCTTTCCCTGTTACCCTCGGGATCAGGAAATATACAGTTCCAAATACAAGCAGCCCAAAACTACCAAGAAGGGCAAGGTGGGCATGACCAACAGGCCACTGGCTGAAATGCAGGTACATATTTGTATCGCGCATGGCCTGGAAAGTGCCCTGGACAGATACGAGCAAATAGAAAAACCAGCCGATGAGGATGAAGCGCAACGGAATACTCTCGATAAAATGCTTCCAGCTCCCGCGCATTGTAAGACCGATATTTGTGATAAATGCAAGAACCGGAATCATCATCAAACCGCTGTTCACGACTGCCACGGTTTTTAACCATTCAGGGATGGGCGCCTGCAGGAGATGATGCCCGCCAACGCCGGTATAAACGAACACGATGGAAAAAAACCCTATCATTGAAAGCAGGTGGCTGTAAAGGGGGCGCTTTATGATGACGGGAACTAGATAATACCATGCGCCGATACCAAGGGTGGTGAACCAGAGCCCGAGGACATTATGCCCGTAGAACCAGTTAAAAACTGCATCCTCGGTCCCGGCAAGCGACCCTGTATCCGGATGCCACATCACATTGCCTATGAAATATACTATGGGAAATACGAGAAACGTCCCCATGATGTACCATGTAGAGACGTACAATTTGCGTTCTGTCCTTGCGAGTATGGTTTTAATTATATTATATCCTATCAAGAGCAGCGTTGCCAGTATCGCCACATCGATTATCCAGATATACTCGGCATATTCCCTGGCCTGCGTGTATCCCAGAGCCAGAAGGATGGTTCCCGAGGCAATAGCAAGGTTCCACAGTAAAAAAGTGATATTCCCGAGTTTTTCGCTATAGAGCTTCGTTCCCGAAATCCTGGGAATGATATAATAAGCCGCTCCGATGAGCCCGGTTGAAAGAAAGCCAAAAGCCACGCCGTTTACGTGCATGGGGCGCACGCGCCCGAATGTCAGGAATGAGGTTTGCCCAAGGAACTCAGGCGCAAAAAACTTGATCGCAAGGATAAAACCGAATGTCGTGAACAGAACCAGCCAGAATACCGAGGAGAGCAGGAAATTCTTTGCTGAACTATACTCCGTCCATTCCCTTTCACTCATAAAATTTTAAATGCACAGGAAGTTAATAAATCTTTTTTTTTGTTTCCCAAAGTTATGCGGTCCCGAAGTGAATACATATAATAATCAGAAGCAAAATAGTATTGATTGCTTTGGGGTGAGCAAGGAATGCCAGAATTAAAAAGAAGTCTCGGCGTTTTAGGTGCGGCAAGCGTCAGCATCGGCGCAATTATCGGAGCGGGAATTTTCGTCCTTATCGGCGTGGCATCGGGACTGGCAGGGCCGGCGGTGATACTCTCGTTCATCCTTGCCGGAGTAGTAGCATTCTTCACTGCGCTGAGTTCAGCAGAACTTGCCTCATTCATCACCGAATCCGGCGGTTCCTATATTTACACCCACATGGCGTTCGGGAAATTCTGGGGATACCTTGTGGGGTGGATGCAGTCCTTCGATTATATAGTTGGCGCAAGCGCGGTCAGCATAGGTTTTGCTGCGTACTTTACGTATTTCCTCGGGATCCCGCCGGCTCAGGGAATAATAATAATCGTCGGGTCAGTCCTCCCCATCGTCCTCATGCTGATAAATTTCAAGGGGATAAAAGAAGCATCAGGCGCGAACAATTTGCTGGTAGGCTTGAAAGTCTCGGCGCTTGTAATCTTCATATTTGTAGGCGGGTCATTTCTTGTTTCTCACCAGGATTTCTCCAATTACCATCCCTTTTTCCCAATGGGTGTTGCGGGAATGTTTGGAGGTGCTGCGATAATTTTTTTTGCGTTTGTGGGGTTCAACACCATTACAGTCATAGCCGAGGAAGTAAAGGAACCTGAAAAAACCGTTCCAAAGGCGATAATGCTGGCATTTTTTATATGCACGCTACTTTACATCGGGGTGTCCCTGGTTTCAGTCGGGCTTATGAACTGGAAAACCCTAGAAACTTCGGATGCCCCGCTTGAAATAGCATTAAGAGCAGCAACGAATAATATTTTCATCCTGAAATTCATCTCGATTTCAGCGCTGTTCGCGACAGCGTCGGTGGTGATGGCATCCATTCTCGGCGGGTCAAGGGCGATTTTTGCAATGGCAAGACAGCGCGTGATTCCGGGGATGCTTGCAAAAATATCAAAAAACGGTGTTCCCACATCTTCAGTATTGTTAAGCGGGGTTGTAATCGCGCTGATTGTCATAGCGGCAGAGGGCAATCTTGACTGGCTTGCTTCTATTTTCAATTTCGGGACGATGATGACTTACTTTTTCATTAATCTAAGCGTGGTGCGCTTGCGGCAAACAATGCCCGATGCTGACCGCAAATTCAAAGTGCCGTTATACCCGCTGCCTCCCGTGCTCGGGGTACTGAGCTGTTTTGTCCTCTCCTTCTACCTCAACCAGAATGCCGTGATTTTTGCAGGTATATGGATTATAATCGGGCTGGCAGCTTATGAATATAACAAAAGACAGGATATTAAAAAGCAAGCGGGGACGTAAAACTACCATCCGCGCGCCTGCAATACTTCCTTCTCGGTCAGGCTCCTGATATCGATACCTTTCATAGCACCGCCAAGTCCCTTTGAAACCTCGGCAAGCACCGAAGGATTATCAAAATTATTCACAGCCTCAACAATAGCAGAAGCCATCTTCTCAGGGTTCTCTGCCTTGAATATCCCCGAACCCACGAAAACCCCGTCCGCCCCGAGGCGCATCATCAATGCTGCATCTGCAGGCGTGGCAATGCCTCCTGCAGCAAAGTTCACAACAGGCAGTCTCTGGAGTTTTGCTGTCTCTTTCACAAGCTCAATCGGCGCCTCAATCTTTCGCGCCGCAGCGACAAGCTCCTCGGAACCCTTGCCCTTCAGCTCCCGTATTGCGCCCATGATTGCGCGCATGTGCCTCACAGCCTCTTTCACGTCTCCCGTGCCCGCTTCTCCCTTTGTCCGTATCATGGCAGCGCCCTCGTTAATCCTGCGAAGCGCCTCGCCCAAGTCCCTTGCGCCGCATACGAAAGGTATTGTGAATCCTGTCTTGTCGATATGGAAGCTCTCATCCGCAGGCGTGAGCACTTCGGATTCATCCACCATGTCAACGCCAAGCGCTTCGAGGATTTCAGCCTCAACAAAATGCCCGATGCGCGCTTTAGCCATTACAGGTATGGTCACAGCATCAATGATAGCTGCAATCACCTGCGGGTCGGCCATTCTTGCAACCCCGCCTGCCTTTCTTATATCGGCAGGCACCTGGTGAAGCGCCATCACAGCCACGGCTCCCGCTCTTTCAGCTATCAGTGCCTCCGGTGGCGTTGTGACATCCATTATTACTCCGCCTTTTTGCATTTTTGCAAAACCGCGTTTTATGAGTTCTGTGCCGTGTCTTAGATTTTCAAGCTGCATAAATTGTTATTCTTCCTTATAATGCGAGATATTCTTTTGAAAAACCTAATAATATATATACCATCGGGTTAATCAAAGTATTTGTGGTTTATGTGTTGTATGAAGAGTTCCTGAAACATCAAAAGCTTAACGGTGCATCTGCAAATACAATAAAAAATTATACTTCTATTTTGAAAGCAGCTAATGAATACAAGCCTTTAGAGCAATGGACTAAAGAGGATGTAACTAATTATATTCTTTCACTTGAAAAGGACTATTCTAAAGCTACAATCGAGTTGCGTAAGACTGTTTTTAAGACCTTGTTTAAGTGGTATGGGAAGCCTGAAATAGTTAATCATTTGAAGATAAAAGCAGTAAAAACCCCGCTGAATAGAAATGACATCTTAACTGTGGAAGATGTGAATCTGATGATAGAAACCACAGAATCGCCAATGTATAAGGCTTTAATCGCTCTTTTGTTTGAGTCTGGAGGGCGGATTAATGAAGTGCTTCCTATAACAGTTGAAGAAGTTAAAGAAACAGATAAAGGTATGATTATCCCGTTGCACCAGTCTAAGACCGGGGAGGATTATAGACCAGTTTTATGTATTTTTTCGGCGCAATACATTAGAAACCATATAACCTATTCCGCTCTCGATAAAAAGGACAGACTTTTTCCCGTTGTTGATGTCTCGGTATGGGAGATGTTGAAAAAGATAGGGAAAAAATCGGGAATCACAAAACCAATATCAGCACATAAATTTAGACATGCTCAGGCTGTGGACATGTTAAAAAGAGGTTATCAAGATCAGATTACCAAGAAAAAATTAGGCTGGAAGGATGACAGTAAGATGCTGGCCAGATACAGCCATGTTGTAGACGATGACGTGATTAATGCGACATTAGAAATGGCAGGTGCGGACATACCACGTCAGCCAGTCGCAAACCTGAAACAAGCAGAATCTCTTAAGATTGCTGATGCATCGATGCAGTTCCAGAAGCTAGCAGCTGAGAATGAGGATCTTAAAGAACGCATAGATCAATTAGAAAAAAATGCGGATATGTTTGATGAAAAGATGATCCAGGTATTGATAGAGAAAAGAGTTAATGAACTTATGGATAAAAGCTGAGATTTTGTTCAATGCTCAATTATATGTTCTATGTAAGATAGTTTTAAATAGTTCTTATAACATTTAGTTAAATGAGGGACTACAGGCGAAGTATTCTGTAGGACAATAAACCCGGTAAAAAAGTCCCGGAAAATCATCCTGATGTGTCCCATCTTAAAAAGAGCCGTTCGGGCGACTCCTATAAAACTTGATAAAGGTTTGAAGGAGTTAACTGAATGAAAATAAAAGAGTTTTTGGCCAAAAAGCCGGGTTTGAGTGAGATTTTTAACTTTGTTGAGAATGAAAGTCAGCGTATAGTATCTGAGAAGAAAAAGATTGACGGTGATAATCAGGGGGTGAGAACGTGATCAAGAAAGGCGAGGATGCTAAATCTCTTCCGAAATACGCCAATAACGATCCAGTGCTTGACGTAGACGGTGTATTAACGTTTGTCCTCGGGTCCCAGATCAAAAGCGATGATGGAACTAGGACCTTCTCCGCGAGAGTGGGTATAGGTTTAGGGCCGGGTACTTGGAAGGAGAAGAAATGGGTACGCATAACCTATAAACAGGCTGCAAAAATGCTTGCCTTTATCAAGAAGAACGCTGAGGTCTTCAATGGGAACCTTGATAAAGAGATAGAGGAAGAGGCTGAATTACAGAGGGCCGGTTAAATGCCTTCTATAATTCCTTTTGACGAAACTTATTTTAAAACGTTCGATCTGGAACGTGTCTGTATTGATAAGGTCTGTCTGCACATCTATGATGGCTGGTATTCTACTCAGGATCATCCTTTTGATGACGATCTTGCTTCACATCATCCTCATGCCATGAAGCGATCTAGGGTAAAGAATGGCCGCTATGAAGATGTTTTACATTATGCTCCTAAAAACTGTACATTCTTCGACTTGCGATTAAAAGGCGCTCGGTCTATGTTTGTCTATGT
The DNA here is from genome assembly GCA_902386255.1 of uncultured archaeon. Classification (GTDB taxonomy): domain Archaea; phylum Halobacteriota; class Methanosarcinia; order Methanosarcinales; family Methanoperedenaceae; genus Methanoperedens. Next base: position 8,853 of record CABMII010000081.1, on the reverse strand, counting down.
AAATATTATTGAATATTTGCAAGATTTTAAAGGAATAAGACCTTCGCCTGAGCATGTTATCCATGAAAGTAATTTCATGCCTCTGGATTGTACCCTTACTGCAAGGGATTATATCGAAGCTCTTTATACAGTCATTGAACACTATAAAAATGAGTATAAGGAGCTCGTCAAAAAGTTCTGGGGTGAGGACCTGAACGATGTTAAGGTCAGCGTCAGCGAAATGGAGATACCTTTTGAGGTTTCACCGTCCTGTGTTGATGAAATAGCATCTTACCTTGATAATGATGGCGTTTCCTTCAAAAAATACAATACGCAATCAGCGACGCTTTATTTAACAGAGAACAAGAGTAAAACCGAAGTGGAGTTACCGAATGGTTTATCCACAAGAATCCCGGATGATTTTGATACTGTTTACGTTAATGGTATAAATGGGGGATACAAAGAAAATAAGATACAGCTTAAATTCTATCAAAAGACGTTTGGCTTGGTGCGAATAGAGTTTACGATCTATAAAGAGGAAGTCAATGCTATATTTTCTTTTCATAACTATGAAATTTCCGGGGATGCTGAAAGGCTTGTAAGGTGGGTGCATAAACAATTCAGGGACCGCGACAAGGTCGCTGCCTGCGTTAAGAGATATGACGTAAGCCTTGAGAACATAGTAAAAACTATTGCTGGTATGACAGGTCTTTCTGAAGATATAATTTATCTTCTAAAGAATGTTGAGGTTTTTGAGTCTTCGCGAAAAACGGATAATTTAAGGCGCAAACTGATGAAAAAACATTTGCTTGAGCCTGTGACTGATGACTTGGGACGGTCTAAGAGGAAGATCTACAGGGTAACATCTCAGTTCAAAGCGATGCTTAAATCCTTCAAGCCGAAAGGTTCAGAGTCCTTCTTACCTGGCTACGTTAACAGGAAGGGTTTGCTATGATTCTGCCTGCAATGATCCGTCATGACAGGTGAGCAGCATCTCAATGTGCAGGGGTTTATTTCTTTTCCCCTGCGCACTCCTCAATTAAGGGTGTGGTGTCCCGAATTTGAGCTTTATATTTTATCCTGTGATCTTGTTTCTTGCAGATTTTATAAAAAGTGTCATGGTGATCTATGAGGCCTGTAGATGCAATTTCCTTGTTTTTGGTTGGGTTCGTTGCTCTTTCATTGTTTATTATGCTGATCCTGTTAAAAACTGGGTTTGCACAATGGTGATATCACGGTTTTAGAATTGACTTTAACAGAAGCAGCTCTGTTGAAATATTTGAAAAATAAAAAATATCGGAAAAAATTTGAGAAGAAAAAAGAGAAGGCAGATTAAACGGTCTGCCGTTCCAAGTGTTGTTTCACGAGTTTGTCATAGTTCGTGAACGGTAGCGAGTTAAGTTTGTTTCTGATTTCAGTCATGCCTTTTTTAACTACATCGCCCAAAACTGTGCTCGGATCCGTATCGAGTATTCTTGCATAAATCTGCGCGGCGTGAAGATTGCTTTTAGCTACCGGTACTTTTACCCAGATAATTTCCTGTTCATGTGTCACGGTTTCAATTTCTATTTTTTTGTTTGGTTGGTTTTCCATTGTTATTTTCTCCTTTATTGACCTTTTAAGGTCTATTTACTCTATTAGATTCGTAAGGTATTTAAGCTTTATTGCTTTATTAGAATCTATGAGGTTGTTAGGAGCTACAAAAGTTACAACAGGCAAAAAAATAGCTTTAATTTCTGATGTAGCAAAAGAACTTGATGCAAAAGAGGGTGATGTTATCGGATTTTATAAGTCAGATAAAGGCGATATCATCATTAAAAAAGGCTGATTTTTGAATATTTCACGTGAAATAATTTTTATGAGATTCTTTACTGAAACAACTATGATGGGTAAATGTTTTGAGGACTGTGTTAAATTCCTATTTGATCCCGAGTATTTTTCAATACTCCACACCTCAGATAATAGCGACCCAGACATTACTATTGAATATATCCCAACTCAAGAGTCATTCTGCATCGAATGTAAATTCAAATCACAATTATATAATAACACTTTGTCATGGGCAAAGTCAGACTTAATACAAAACTACAAAACATTCGAATATGAAAATGACATACCCACATTCATAGTAATCGGTCTCGGAAACAAACCATGCAAACCAGGTAGAATATTCTGTATTCCACTAAAAGATATAAAATACACTAAACTCTATCTCTCGTTCTTAGAACATTATGAAAGACAACCTCCTGATAAAAATTTTGTCTGGAAAAATAAAAACTTAATATAAATAAAAAGAGGTTAATAATTCATACCGAGATTTCTATAGAATCTCTCCCGAAGGGCTGCTCGCAGGCAGCGCCGGTAAATACGAGGAGCTGCTACATTTTGAGGAAAAAGAGTTGTTGTTGTACTGTTGCGCGGGGCCTTGCCCTGGGCGCGCAAGGCCAGTATAATAATAATAATCTAAAAAAGAGATCAGACGAAACCCGGGTGTAGTCCTTGCAAGCCTTTTATCAATTCTATGCAATTTTAGTTTCTAAAACTGTTATACGTTTATCAAGTTCTTTCAGGTCTGTTTTTATATTCTTTACATCATCAATAAGATAATCCAGCTTTTGAAGTATTCTGCCGGCTTTCAAACTTAGACCTGCGATCGTTACAATTGCACTGATAACAGGCAGAACATCAAGCAGGACCATTAACTTAACCCTATAATTTTAGCGATAACCCACAAAACCAATAGTGCAATGCCTAACCATATCATTACATCTGTGTAATCGATTTTGTGAATCTTTTCTATTGAAGTCATAAACCATACTTGAATTGCATACTATTTAACCTTTAATATGGGAACTGCTTCGAACACCCCTTGGCCATAATCCGTACCAATTTTTCCGGCGCAAAAGCAAAAAACGTAATAAGTGGACTTCTCGCCGCAGCGAGAAGCAGATTACGGAAGTTTGATGAAACTTTTCAAAGTTTCGCCCTCGGCAGAGATGCGGGACTGCGAAGGCACGTCCTCGGGGGCAATCCCGTTAAGGTTGCGCAGCGTTCTTAGCTGGATACATCTACCGTAACCCGGCTCGTCCCTGCAGGGATGCGCGCAGCGCGCGCACCTTTGGCGAGCCGGTGCAGCTGCAGAGAGGGAGCCGCGTAAGCGCCATTAGTAGATGGTATATGCTTGTCGTAAGATTTTCACGACTAATTTTCTAATCAGTCGTCGCATATTTTAAAAACACTTCCATTTTAAAATAGTTCTCCTAATAGCGTTTTCAATATTTGATAGTCCTAAGCCATCTGATTTTATTTTTATTTCTATCATTTTATGGAAATAAAACTCTTATGTTTTATTTTGGAAAAATACGAGATATTATACTTTGTGCCATTTATCTTTATCCATAACGAAAAGGGTGCTTAATTTAATGTAAATTTGCCTGAAGTTGTGAGCATGAAGTACTCACCGCAAAGTTCGCAAAGGTTTACTCTCTGCTTTGCGTTCTTGGCGCTCTTTGCGGTGATTTATCAGTATATTGCAGAACGCTATCCCCGTTTCACCCCGACGCGCCCGTTATTTTCCATGATGCCAAACCTCAGTTTTTTAAGATAACTGAGCGCATGCCCTTTCCCGTGAAGCAAAACCTCGGCAAGGTCGGCGACTTCATCGATATCGGTGCTGAGGTTAAAAGAATCAAAAACCAGGACATCAAGCCCGTTTCCTGATGCGATATCTACGTGTTTCAGGAAACTTGCGCCGTAATAATCAACGTGGAAACTGGCCAATTCGCGGATAAACAAAGCATTGGTGCCGCCCATCCTCCCGGGAACAATTACAAGGTCAGAAGAAGTGTTCACAATATCCCTGATGTTCTTTATCGAAACAAGCGGAATATCTGCCATTATTATCAAAACCGGCTCGTTTATGGAATGTAATGACATTTTCTGCAGGTACTCGTTAAGAGCCTCGTTCAAACCCTTCTCTGTCAACACCAGATTTGCCCCATTAACTTCAACTATGGCGGTGGATAAAACATCAACTACCGAAAAGCATGCCGATGAGAGCAAAGCTTCTGCGACGTCGTTGAGCATTGCCATTGCAAGCCCCTCGCGCTCATTTTCGGAGAGAAGCGCGGATAATCTTGATTTGGCGTTGTTTTTCTTAAATGGGATTACTGCTCTCATGTCCCCCTAAAAAACAGGGTATATCAATAAAAAGCTTTTGAAACAGGTTTCAAAAAATAAAAGTCAGCAAACATAATCTATTTCGCGCCCAGAACCTCATGTATGGTCTTGAGCAGCTTCTCAGCAGTGTAAGGCTTTGGCAAAAACACATTTGCAAAATCTGCGACCTTCGCAAGCCTGTCTTTCTCTGCCAATCCGCTGACTGCGATAATTCTGGCTTCAGGATTAATTTTATGAATCGCCCGGATGCTCGCTATACCATCCATAACAGACATCATCATATCCATAAGAATAACATTGATTTTATTTTTATTTTTAGCATACAATGCTACTGCGTCTGCACCATCGTTGGCTGCAAGCACATTATACCCATATTTTTCCAATGTCGAAGCAGTAATATCACGAACTGAATCTTCATCTTCAGCAACCAGAACCAATTCACCCTGCCCGCCGAACAATTCAAGCTGTCGCTCCTCAACATTTTGCATTTCGGTTTTAATCGCGGGCAAATATACGCTGAATGTTGTTCCTTTTCCGACTTCGCTATATACATTAATGAATCCTCCGTGGCCCCTCACAATTCCAAGTGCTGTTGAAAGACCAAGCCCTGTGCCCTTACCCAATTCCTTTGTCGTGAAAAACGGCTCAAAAATCCTGTCAAATATCCCGGGGGGAATGCCGGTTCCGGTATCCGTGACTGTGATTGAAATGTAAGGACCTATTTTTGCCTCGTTATGCATCCGTGCATAGTTCTCATCAATACAGAAATTCGAAGCTGTGATGCTCAAAGTTCCGCCATCCGGCATGGCATCGCGGGCATTCACACACAGGTTCAATATGACCTGGTGCAGTTGCGTGGCATCCCCTGCAATGGATAGGAGATCATTCTGTATGTCTGTTCGGATTTCAATTTCTTTTGGAAACGTTTCTTTTGCGACCTTCTCGATTTCGTCGATAATATGTTTTGCCTGGAGAGTATTGCGTTCACCCTCAATCCCGCGCGCAAAAGACATGACCTGCTTTATTAAATCAGCTCCGCGCCGGGAATTATTTTCCAGGATATCAAGCAATTTCCGGCTCTGTTCATCGTTGGCTTTCTCTTTTAACAGTTGCAGCGACAACATTATTGGCGTCAGCATATTGTTAAGGTCATGCGCTAAACCTCCGGCAAGTGTGCCTATGCTATCCATCCGCTGTGCCCGTAATAACTGCGATTCAAGCTTTTTCTTTTCAGTAATGTCCGTGTTAATGATAAGTATTGATTCTGGCTTCCCTTCGTTATCACGCACAAGAGTCCATCGGCTATCGACGATGATTTCATGACCATCTTTGGTTACCTGCCTCAACTCACCCTTCCACTCACTTTCAGCGATGACAGTCTTCCTGGCTTCAATGAGGCCGGACGATTGCTCTTTATATAGAAGTTCATTGGCATTTTTGCCTAAAGCTTCCTCTTCTGTCCAGCCGTATAAGCTCTGCGCGCCTTTATTCCAGTAAATGATACGGTGTTCCAGATCCCGGACTGCAATGGCATCTTGCGCTTTGTCGAGAAGTGCGGCTTGCTCTCTTATTTTCTCCAGGGCTTTCTTGCGTTCGGTGATATCGCGAAGGACACAGGTAAAAAATGTTCCTTCTTCTGTTTTCCAGGTAGTTACGGATATCTCAACAGGGAATTCACTTCCATCTTTCCTGAGGCCGCTGGATTCTTGCGTTCTTCCTTCATTCCTGGATTTGCCTGTTGACCTGAAGTGTTCAAAATACCTTGAATGAATATCTCTATATTTTTCAGGCATCAGGATCGTAACAGACTCTCCCAGCACTTCCTTTTCAGCATATCCGAAAATGGTTTGTGCGCCTTTGTTCCATGAGATAATTTTTCCATTGCTGTCGCTTGAAATAATTGCGTCATTCGCCGCCTGCACGACGGAGCGGAATTTCATCTCGGACTGTTCAAGTGTCCTGTTCACTTCGTGCAGCCTGGCCATGGATTCCTGGAACCCACGGAATGTCATTTCAAATGGCGCAATGCTCTCAGCGAAAAACTGGGCTGCCTTCGTTATGGTTCCTGCGCTCTCCTGCGGCACGCGCGGCAGTACCCGGACAAGCGCTTTCTGGTGAGCCGTTGCCAGGTCCAGTATGCCAAGCCCATCCGCAATTGCTTTGCGCCCGAGCTCATATGCATGCTCAAGAGCCGTTTCCCCTCCTCCAGCAAGATAATCCGCCAGTGCGGAAGCGTATTGTTTTTCTAAATCATCCAGCATGTTTTTCTTTATTTGCATGTATATCGCACGACCAGCACCAGTGCATCGTCCGTACCCCTGTTGTACTGCGCCATTATATCATCTGCAATTTGCTGCGGCCTGTCGCAGATTTTAATCCCGCCGTCAAAGCTGCTGCGAATGCCATCGGTGACGAAAATCAACGTGTCGCACGACATAAAAGGAATTACGGCTTCCCTGAGAGGCGGAAGCTGATAACCCAGTATCCCGCCGCGAAGCAGTAGTCTCTCACGTGAAATGGCATTCCCTTTCAGCAGCAAACCCTCAATATTGCCCACGCCGAGCCATGTCATCATATTATTATCAAAATTTAGCTTTGCAATACTCATCACTACCCCGCGCGTTCCCTTCAGGGCCTCATGGCAGCGCCTGGCAAGCATTATAACAGGCTCGCCCGCATAAGTTTCAAGCGTGGTAACGGCAATCCTGGAAGCTGCGGCGGCTTCATGACCGTGTCCAAGCCCGTCCACTGCTGCAATGAGGAAGCCAGCCGGAACCGGCTTGACAATGTGGCTGTCGCCTGAGACCGTCTCTCCCCGGATAGGAACCCCCGCAAAACCCCACTCGATTGACCGGTCATCGTGCATTTTTTTGCACCCATTTTTTCATAGTGATTTTTGTTCCCCTTCCGACTTCTGATTCTATTTCAAACTCGTCCATCAGCCGCTTGGCTCCGGGAAGACCGAGCCCCAGGCTTTTCCCTGTAGAGTAGCCGTCCTGCATGGCGAGCTTGATATTGGGAATCCCGGGCCCGCGGTCCTGTGCGGTTACGACGATGCCGCGCCGGTCTCCTTCCCGGACAATGTCCAGGCAGAGTTCGCCGCTCCTGGCATATTCCACGATGTTACGCACCACCTCGGAGATTGCAGTAGCGATAAGCGTAAGTTCCGTGTTTGAGAAACCCAGCGGCGCGGCCATCTGCCGTCCTTTCTGGCGGGCTGTAACGATGTCGATTTCGGAACTGACAGGGATACACACTTCATGTTCCAAGCTTTTTATCTCCTTTTTTTATCCGGTTATCAAGAAGTGCCAGCCCTTCTTCCAGATCAAGCGCGGTCTCCACGCCCTCAAGCTTCAAGCCAAGCTGAACCATCGAAAACGCCACCTCGGGCTGTATCCCGACTATGACTGTCTCTGCCCCGCGAAGCATTATCATGTGCGCCATGGCACGCAGGGTACGGGTAGCGAACGAGTCCATCACATCCAGAACGGTGACGTCCACGATAACGCCGCGTGAACGGAACTCGCTTACCCTCCTTACCAGGTCGTCACGCAATTTCAGCAAATCGGCATCGCTAAGCTCTGACTGGATAGAAGCGATGAGATAATCGCCCTGTTTGAGGATTGGGACAAGCATTGTTCACTGCACCTTTTTTTCCGGATGAGTCATCCCGGTTTCAGGCTCAGTCCTGACAACCCTGTAGCCCAGAAACTGGTTTGCCACCTCGATGCCTCCCTGGAGGTCGCCTACCGTGTTCATCTTGGATATATCCACGCCAAGGGTTACGAGAGTCTGGGCGATTTCGGGAGATACACCAGTAACAATGACCGTCGCGCCCATGAGCTTCGATGCATCCACGGTCTGCACCAGGTGCCCGGCAATCTTGGAATCCACGGCAGGAACACCTGTGATATCCATAACCACAACCTTGGCGCGCTTCGTGCGGATAGTCCGCAGCAGTTGCTCCGTTAACTGGCGGGCACGGTTGGTATCGATAACACCGATAATCGGCAGGATGAGCAACTGGTCCTGAACCTGCAATACTGGGGTTGATAGCTCACGAATCGCCTCCTGGGCCTGGCGGACGGTTTTTTCACGTTCTTCGACGAAACCGAGTGCAACGATTGAGAGAATCTTGTTTGCAACAGGTTCGTAAATGTCCAACGCCGCATACAGCCGTTCCATATCCCGCTGGTACCGCTCAAACAGGCTGCGCCCGTACACATCGCGCAATGTGAGCATGCCGCCTATTATCTGCTCGGTCGTCATTCCGCGCAGCACCCCGCGTTCTGCCATGCGCGCTGCATAGGTCTCTGCCCCTTCATATTCTCTGGTTTCCAGACAGACAATGACAGTGTCATAAATCGTGATCGACTCGGTTTCGATCTCTTCCTGCGTCAGGCCGGCAAGCAATCCCTTGACGGTCATATGCTGTACCCATTGCTGCCGTAGAAGCTCCCGCTTTTCACGGAAATGTTCTACTAACTCCTGCCGCAGCGATTCCGGTGTTGGTTGGCTGATTTTTTCTTTCTTCATAATCCTCCCTTTTTTATTTGAAATCCTCCAGGGTGGCACAGTTCCATAATTCAGTTATGAATAATAAAGTAATATCATCACAATAAATAATTATTTATCCTTTAATGCAATGATACTACTTGCGCACCATGGTTACTATATCACCGACATTTAAGAATT
>CABMII010000080.1 GCA_902386255.1 uncultured archaeon | reverse complement strand
GAGTTGTGAGCATCTTAATTGTTGTTGTTTTTCCTGCACCGTTCGGCCCAAGAAACGCGAAAGTCTCACCACGTTTTACTGAAAAGGAAATATTATCTACTGCTGTAAAGTCGCCGAACTTTTTTGTTAGGTTCCTGACCTCGATTGAGAAATTTTCTGTTTTATCATTTTGTAGCATATCAATCTCCTATTGTTCAAACCGCAGGGCATCCACCGGGTTCATCTTTGCTGCCGATCTAGCAGGCGCGACTCCTGAGAGTACGCCCACAAATACAGAGAATGCAAGTGCAAAGACCAGGAGTTGGGGTGTGACAACAGCGCTCAGACCTACAGCAGATATTAATACCGATATCAGTATGCCAAAAATTATCCCGATTATCCCACCAAAAAATCCGAATAATCCGGATTCCATAATAAAAAGTTTCATTACTTCATTATCTGTAGCTCCAAGTGCCTTGAGTAATCCTATCTGTCTCGTGCGTTCCATGACCGACATGAACATGGTGTTCGCTATTCCTACCGCGCCAACAAGAAGCGAGACTGCCGCAATCGCAGCAAGGAACAGCGATATGGACTGTACTATGCTGGTTATCTGCTGTTGTATTGATGCAAAAGCTGTGACTGTAAAATCCTGAGTTCTTGGATTGACATGTCTCTCGGGCATAAGTTTTTGTGTAATAGCATCTGCTATTGAAGTCGCCAGCGCCGAGTCGGCTATCTTTAGCATGATTAAAGTAAATTGGTTTCTGGATACGTTTGTAGTTATCACTTGTCGTGCATAATCCGCGGACATATATACCGTATTATCACCACCCCCTCCTCCAAAACCTCCTGATGAAACCAGGATTCCCACGACCTTGAAACTCTTGCCCCCTATTGTAATCGGTCTATTCAGGGTAATCGGCTGTAAAAAGGTAGTATGAGCTAAAGAGTTGCTTATAATTACAGCGTTCGAATCGCCTGGCTGAAGATACCTGCCGGCTTCAAGCTGCGTTGTGACCATGGAACGCCAGACCGCTGTATCAACGCCGCTTATGGATACTGAGGTCTTCTCCGTTCCCACTCTTATATCCGAACTGCCTGATACCATGCCATTTACATATAACACACCTGGCACCTGCTTGATCGCGTTCAGGTCTCTATCAGTGAGGTTAATATTACCTGAAGCCGCCCCGATTCCCCCAAAACCATTAGAAGCACGCGAAAAGCCCGGAGTTACTATGATCAAATCAGCTCCAAGACCACCAAGGTTAGCCTGTACGCTTTCCTGCAAGCCCTGTCCTATGGATATTATAGCTACGACCGCAGCCACTCCTATCACAATACCAATAACAGTGAGCCAGCTTCGCATCTTGCTTTTCTTAACATGGCTAAGGGACAATGTGAAAATATCTAACGTTTTCATTTAGTTCGGCCTGTTATTTTTCCATCCAGCATTTTAACAACTCTTCCTGCAGATTCTGCAATTTTCATGTCGTGGGTTATCATCACTATAGTCAATCCCTCACTATTTAAACGTTTGAAAACATCCATTATTTCGCTCCCGGCTTTTGTGTCAAGATTCCCTGTGGGCTCATCTGCCAGGAGAATAGAAGGACCCGTAGCGAGTGCCCTTGCTATTGCTACTCTCTGTTGCTGTCCGCCTGATAACTGGGAAGGAAAATGAGATCCGCGTTCAGCTAGCCCAACAATCGTCAACAGTTGTTTTGATGTTTCCTCTATATCGCTCTCAGGAAATTCATGAATCTTCATCGGAAGCTGAATGTTTGCTATTGTTGTAAGAGTGGGGTAAAGATTAAATGTCTGAAATACAAATCCGATTTTTTTACCTCTTATTCGCGCGAGATCATTACTGCTAAATTCTGATATATCCCTGTCTTCAAGCTTCCGCGGGTGGGCATGTCCATACAGCCTATCATGTTTAACATGGTTGATTTGCCGCATCCGCTTGGTCCTGTTATAGCCACGAATTCACCTGCCTTAATAGCCAGGTCTATTCCCTGAAGTGCAGATACGTCAAACTCACCCATTCGATAAATTTTCCAGACGTCCTGCAGTTCCATTACAGTATCACTCATACAATTCAACTCCCGATACCTTCGAATACCAAATCGATCTTTCCAGATATGTCCTCAGAAATTGAGTAATCGCTCTCCGACCATAACCACACCATTACTGATTGAAAATAGACCGCAGTTAGAGTTTCAGCTGCTGTCTTTACATCTATGCCCTCTCTTACTTCTCCTTTTTTTACACCATTGCCAAGAAAATCATGGAGTATCCGGCTGAGGCGATTGCGTCTACTCTGATCTTCGCCGAATTTCAACCCGGTACCTCTTTTATATTTTATGTATTCAAAGATCATCAGCTTTGTAAGCTCTTTATCCCTTTCATAGCTCTCTGCCAGAAAGACCAGTAGATTTTTTATCTTATCCTTTGTATGGATACTTTTTGCAGTTTCACTTTCGATCAAACTATATGTTAACTCATCCTTTTTTTCTGCAAAGTATAGGAGGAGAGCCTCTTTAGTCGGGAAATAATTAAAAAAAGTGCCTTTACCTATTTCCGCTTCTTTTGTAATTTCATCAATAGTTGTATTTTCGAAGCCCTTTTCTTTAAATAATCTTCCTGATACCTCAAAGATCTTATTTTTTGTTTCTATTTTCTTTTTCTCACGCAGGGACATGTTACCATCTTCCTAACTTATAATGACTATAGTCTGATATGACCGTAACCTTACATGACCGCAGTCATATTTAAACATATCTGTTAAGAATTGTAGAGGGCAAATCTCCATGTTAACTACCGGGACTTGGCTTGCATTCGATAACAGTTACCCTTTTATAATTGACAACTATATATCGGTGTAATTAAACCATGAAAAAACATATAGACGGTAAACTCATCTTTAGGCTTCGTATCTTTGCAATTATCTTCATAATTATGTTGGGTTTTATGATTTATGACATTTTCCAGCAAACAATTAGCTTTGCTTTAGCGGGAGAAGGATTATTATTGGGAATAGCGATTGGCATCATCGCTGCCAGAATGTTTGTAACTAAATGGCATGAACTAACAAATAAAGTGGTTTCACAAATTGATGGGGTTGGTGCAGTGGTAATTGTATTCTATGCTCTATTTTCTGTTTTTAGAAACGGAATTCTTGGATATTGGTTGCATGGAGCTACTCTTACAGCTTTTAGCTTCAGTATCATTGGTGGGATTATGCTGGGAAGATTGCTTGCTACAATTCATAATATAAAAAATATATTATCTAAACGAGGCATTATCTATTGACAATCTTAGCAGAATCCATTATATGGAAGTTGGAGAAAGTGATAGGCGGAAAGAACGAAGCTGAACTTATAAACGAATTGCAGAAGCTATGGCTAACCAATGGGGTTAATTAGCTCCCGAAGGTTAACAGGTATTTATGAGTCCCATGAACTTAAAGGAACTGTTTTTAGGCTACTTTAGGTGCAAGATTCTCACTTTAGGTGCAGAATTAATCGTTTAGGTGCAGAATCATGACTTTAGGTGCAAAAATGAGTTTAGGTGCAAAGCCGGCGTAATGGTAAACAGACGATAGCGTCTTCTGTATAGGATTGTGGTCAATTGGCACGAATTACAAAGAGAGAGTTGAGGGTTATATATAAGCCTCGTACATCGCACACGGGTCTGAGGTGATGAAAACGATGGATTTTTCATGCTCGTATAAGCCGATCGAAATAATGATAAACTCTTTTCAAACTGAGAACAGGCGCGAATTATAATCAATAATAATTTAATAAATAGAAAACTTTATATCATGAAGGATATTCTTTGCATAAGGAAGGTGGTTTTGAAAAACGCTATCTCTTTATTCCAAAATGATTTATTTAAACCATACTTTAGAAAATCCGAGATGCATGGGGATTTGCCTTAATGGTAGTGTGGTGACTGCATCAGTTGCAAGGCTTCTTAACAAGTAAGCTTTGCTGATATGTAAAAATAAAAAAAGGAGTGATTAAAAATGGTTTATCAAGTAGAAGGGAAACTGTTAGAAGTCTGCACATGCAATGCTCTCTGTCCATGCTGGGTTGGAGCAGATCCGGACGGGGGCATCTGCAATGGGTCGCTGACATGGCAAATTGAAAAAGGTAATGTTAATGGCGTAGACGTATCGGGTCTCACCATTGCCGTTCTCGCCCATGTCCCTGGTAATATCCTGAAGGGCAACTGGCGTGCTGTTGTCTACGTGGATGACAAGGCTACCCCCAAGCAGCAGGAAGCGATTTTGAACGTGTGGACAGGCAAACTTGGTGGTCCTGTTGCAGATTTAGCAAAGTTAATAGGTGAAGTAGCAGCCGTGGAGCGTGTGCCAATAACCGTTAAGGTTGAAAAAGGTAAAGGCAGTATTAAGATCGGTAAGTCCATGGAAGCGGATATGGCGCCATTCCAGGGAGCAACAGGTCAACCCACGTCACTCCATGATACTGTTTTCACAACTATTCCAGGTTCTCCTGCCTATGTGGGCAAAGCATCGAAATTCATGGCGAATGTCCCGAAATTAGGATTTAATATAAACCTCAAGGACCACAACGCTGTACAGGGAAGCTTCCGTTACACCGGCTGATAGGTTCAGTCTCAAAGGCGGAGAGTATCATAACCCATGCTGGCAGCAGGCAACCAGAAACATGACCAAAAGCTTTTCATAATCTTGGCAGGGGCGCTTATTGCCCTTGCCTGGCTTGCCTTGTGGTCATGGGGGGAATCACCCTACGGTCGATTCATGATGCATCAGGGTGAGATGGGCCATGGAATGAACCAAGAAGATGGGTACGTCCTATTCATCATCTTCTTTGTTGTAAGCTGGACCTTGATGACTGTGGCCATGATGCTGCCCACCAGCCTTCCACTGATTACATTGTTTCGAGCACTCATCCGCGATCGACCAAATCATATGCAATTAGTTTTCCTGCTAGTTGGCGGTTATCTTAGCATGTGGATGCTGTTTGGCATCATAGCACACATTGGCGATTGGGGTATACTTCAATTAGTTGAGCAGAACGATTGGCTCCATACAAATTCCTGGACGATTGGGGCGGTCATCCTGGTAACGGCGGGGTTATATCAGTTTACTCCGCTCAAGTACCACTGTCTTGATAAGTGCCGTTCACCCCTGAGTTTCATTATGGAGCGCTGGCAGGGAGGAAATGAACAAAAGCAGGCCTTTCGGCTCGGGGTAGACCATGGAATTTTCTGTATTGGCTGCTGCTGGTCATTGATGCTATTAATGTTCGTCGTTGGGGCTGTAAATATTGGATGGATGATGGTGCTTGGGACGGTTATGGCTGTCGAAAAAAATATGCCTTGGGGCAAGCGGATTAGTGCTCCACTTGGCATGATTCTGCTAGGGTGGGGACTGATAATGGCTGTACAAGGCATATCACCATTGCATTTGAATTGACAAAAGAGTTTGAACCACCAAAAAAGAGGCAGCCGTTTTAATCCAACTAGAATAAGTTGGATTGTTCCTGATATCAAGTTCTGTATTATAAGCTGATACCATGAGCGTCCTCCTGATGCCTCGGATTTTCTAATTCGAAATTCGTGACTGAAGACGATTGGGGTTATGTGCATCCGTTAGAGTACCTTACCAATATAACAATTATATTTTTAAAATATGGGCACGAAAAGGAATATATTACCTAAAAGAGGGAGAATAACATTATGAAAAAATATCTAAGAAATATACTGTATGGTTTCCTGGCATGGCTTATACCATTTGTAATTTCAGTTTTTTTTTACACAAGAGAAGGAAAACTGACCATCGACATATTTTTATTTAAGTCGATTATGATAGTAGTCGGATCTTTTTCTGCTGCATTTCTTTTGGTTTCTTATTTCAAAAAAATCAATGCAGACTATTTTAAAGAAGGAATCATTGTCGGATTAACATGGTTAGCATAAATATTCTATTGGATTTATTAGTGTTGATACCTATGTCCGGAATGTCAATTGCGGATTATTTTGCACAGATAGGAATAAGGTATCTTGCAATTCCCGCGATGAGCATTGCTGTTGGCACCGCTTTGGAAAATAAAAATTAGAGGGAAAAGTATTATGGAATTTTTGAATGATCCTTCATTCATTGCACCATGCGGAATGACCTGTGGTATCTGCAGGGCATATCTGAGGCACGGTAGACGACAAGATTACTAAAGGGGATTGGTCGTGATGGATGCTAAATCCCGACAACACAAATGAACCCTGGTACTTTTTGCTCCTCAGGAAGGGACTGTTCTTCCACCTTTTGCCGACCAGGCGAAAACACCCGTGATTACCAGCGCGAGTACCAAACTTGCAAAAAAGCCGGCAGTAAACCCTGCCACTATAATGATTATACCGGTCACGAGCGGGCCTGTCGAATGTCCGATATCCATTATCGATGACAATGCCCCCATGGATGCGCCGATCTCCTCCTCTTTGGCAAGATCTGCAACAAATGCACTTGTCGCGACTGTGGACAGGGAAATGCCCAGGCCCGTTCCAATACTGATCGCGATGAAATGGGTAAAGGATGAAGAGAGCGCAATGGCCGCAATCGAAATCCCTGACAGGAGGAGACCTGCGCAGATCTGTATGCGCTTATCTATGCGGTCGGCAAACCAGCCGAAAACAGGTTTTGTTGCAGCAATCAGTAACACCTGCACCGCAAAAACGATGCCGGTCTGGTACGGATCAATACCCTTCGACGCGAGGAACAGCGGCAGGAATGTTTCGAATGTCCCGAATGCAAAATAGGACGCCATATCGACAAGGGCAATCGCCCGAAGCCTGCGATGGGAAAAGAAATTAACAAAGCTCTTTTTAAATGCTGACAACGTGATAACTTTCAGTGGTCGATCGTTTTTCTCCCTGTAGAAGAGGGTCATCACAAAGACCGGAACTGCAGCGATCGCTGCAGCAACATAGACTATCCGGAACCGGAAAAGACCAGGGTAAGCAGCAAAGAATGACAGGATTATTCCGCCTGCAAGGGGCGCAAGGGTCCGGCCTATCAGGGTTGAGGACGCGTACTTACCGAGCATCTCCCCTTTTCTGTCGAAGAACCGTTCGACAATGATGGTAGAGATCACCGGACCGAGGATTGCCGTTGCGGTGCCATGAAAGAACCGTATTGGAATCATCCAGAGGGGCTGGTCTACGAATATGTAGAGCAACGGTGCGATCAGGAAGATTGCTCCGGCGGTTATAAGAAGACGTCGACGTCCGAGACGATCTGAGAGGACACCAACCGGAAAGCTGAACAGGATACCGGCGAATGGTGAGATTGCGGAAATCAGACCAATCACCGTATCATTCGACCCTATAGATTGCATAAATAGGGGAAGCACAGGGTTTTTCGAGATCGTAGTTGAAAAGATTGCAAAAAAACCTAGAAGAGAGATGTAATACATCATCCGACGATCATTGAATGCGGGATATCCTTTCTGCGGTTCCAAGGTCGTAGTCATTGGGAAGTCTCCATGGAGAATTTGATTAATCGTAGTTTAATACTAGATAAGTATTTTTAATCAGGGTTGAAATCGTTTTTGTGAATGGTAATCAGGATGAGAGGTCGGATAATTTTTATCTTCGTGCTTTACATAGCGTAGAAGCTAAAATAATTTGAATCCAAAAGCGATTAGAAGCAAGATAAGTGCAGGTTGATGAATCAAATAAACGATTAATGAATGTTTACCAAGAAATGTGAATAGGTTGGAAAACGTTCTCTGAAATTTTATATTTGCAGTTTTTTCAATAATATGTCTCCCATAATAGACGCCAAGCAAAATGACACCAAACCATGGTATCAGAGGAAAATAATCGAATGTTGAAAGGTTTTCTGGAACGAAACCAAGCCAAAATAGGTATGAAAAGTTGAAAGTCTGTTGTTGTAAATAAACACCTGATAGAATTATCATTAAACCTGCTATCAGGTTTAGCTTATTATATTTTATAAAAATTGGAATGAGAAAGGAAGTGACTGCAAAGAAATGTAGTATGCCGAAAAATATCGTATATTGGGGTACAAAAAAATAACTGAACAGGGGTTATTAAAGTTGCAAAAAAAAGAAGCCTTATGCCTCGTATAAAATATTTTCTGGTTAATTTATCCTTATGTTTTTCATAACTTATATATGCCGTTACCCCTGACATGAAAATAAAAATAGAAGCTATAGAAATGGGAAGGATGCTGTGGTATAAATAATTAGACGGTATCGTGATTAACCTGAAATAATCCAAAGTGACGGAATGGCACAGTTCCATAATTCAGTTATGAATAATAAAGTAATATCATCACAATAAATAATTATTTATCCTTTAATGCAATGATACTACTTGCGCACCATGGTTACTATATCACCGACATTTAAGAATT
>CABMII010000079.1 GCA_902386255.1 uncultured archaeon | reverse complement strand
GCGCCTTTTCAGCATGGCGCCAAGCGGCCCGTAATCGTAAAAACCCGCTGTGCCGCCGTATAACTCAAATGAATTCCAGATAAATCCCCGGCGCTTTGCAAGTTCAAGCACCTGTTCGTATTTGTCAGCCATGTGGTGCTTAATATATGTTTGGGATTATTATACTTTCTCGGATTGGGGCTGTGTGGACAGAATTAGTTGTGTACATAGCAAATTATGCCGGATTATTCCATTTTTACCAGGGCAGGCTCGACAAATAATCCTGAATCTCGCTGGGCTTATCCATTTCCAAATGCATCTGCCATTTTTATTTCGAGTTTAAAGTTATCCCTATACCAATTGGCGAAGCTTTTCTCTCTGTGTTTCATTCTCCACATCTGCCTTTCTGCATCGACATAATTAACACAGTTCACCCAAAGTCTGCATGGACACTTTCGTTCTTTGCATCCTGACATATTTAGGTTCTTACAATACCAGCAGAGTTGCTTGATTGAAGTATTGCATTAAATTCCTGTGGAAAGATATCCCTGTCATTCTGCATAATCCAGTCTGTTCTTATGCACATCATTATGGTGTTGGGAGTCTTTCTTTCTGCCTTGCATTTTTCCATCCATAATACTACTTCTTCCATATCCACCCTTTTCTGAATACGTGTTCTACAGCTATCCCGTGCTCCTCTATTGTAATAATTAATATTATACAGTATTTATATTTTGTGGTCAGGTGGGGCAAAAAAGGGTGATAGAATTGAAACCGCTTTAATATGTACTGGCGTATGGCATAATTTGTTAAACCTGTTCCCCGCTCAATTCTGCCCACATCCCATTGGGTATGTTCTTAGCCCTGATTCCTGAGCTTGCGCGCGGGCTTGTACTGCACCACTGGGCGACGCGCGCCCGGGAGTGGGGCGCAGTGTCTTGGCGCATGTATAATAATTGGCAGTCAAGTCGTAAGGTTTACGGAAAATGGTGAATAAAGAAAAACTCTACAGTTCCGGGTTTATAGTCTGCAACCCTTCCTTTTCCGCAACAGAAACAAGTTTTTTGTCAGCGCAGACAAAAGTAACTTTAAGCTCCTTCAGGCCGAGAGCAACAGCAAGCTGCAATGCATCCAGAGTTCTTATGTTTCTTTTCAATACCAGCATTATGCTGCCTTTAATATGTTCTCCATCAAGTTCGATAATAAGAAAATCCTTTATTGCGTCATGGAAAAATTTTGACAGAGCAATCTTCAGATCTTCTTTGGATATTATTTTATCTTCCTTCTTTCTGTTAAGCGCTGAAACCATCTCGGTTATGGATATGCTTGAGATAACTATTGCCCTATCGTCTTCAAAAAAAATCTTGTCTATCTTGTCCGTTCCTTTTTCAGAATGATACCTTTTCACAAGTGCGCTTGTATCAAGAAAATAGAACTTCATGTTCTTTCTGCTCTGCCTTCGGTTATTTCTTGTGAAAGAGAACCGCTTATTTTGGCAAGCCTGCTTCTGACTTCATTAATATCAACTTCTCTCTTTATGTTTTTCTGCATATACTCTATGAGGGGAGATTTTTTGGCTTTGATAACTGCAAGCTGGATTGTTGCCTTTATATTGCCCTGTGGCATGTTATCAGCTACAGTGGAATCAGATTCAGATTTCATATTTTCACGAAGATAATATGATTCTAATGGCATAAATAGGTTTATTTCTTTCCGGTTATTCGATTTATCCCATAGCTCTGGTGTCAAATCTACATTAGCAGGCCTTGCCCCACACCTCTGGTCGAGCCACGCGCGTTGAAGTGAGACGCACAACATCTGATTAGGTATTTAAACCACAGAGTTCACAGAGGACACTGAGAAAAACTACAAATCTCTGTGCTCTCTGTGTCCTCTGTGGTTGATTCTCCTTGTTTTGACTCATTTAATAAAGCTGATAGAATTTTTGATATTACTTATAGATTTTCTGTCCTGATTCCTGAGCTTGCGTGCGGGCTTGTTCCCGCACATCCGGCGGCGCGCGCGGGGACGGGGGCGCTCGCGTATTGGCGCATGTACGATAATAGATAGTCAGTGTTGGGAGATGGATTTTTATGAGAGTAGTACGAAATTTTAATTGACCATTAATACGCTATTAAGTGTCGCACATAAGTTTTTATCCTTTAAAAGCTTTTTATAAAAGGAAAAAAATGCTGGATGAGAAAAATAAGCAAATATCGGATGATTACTTAAGAGGACAAGGAGATTTGATAAAAATAATTCTCCCTATCCTTGCACAATTGATTATTCCGTATCTCAAACTAACTGGCACAATAACATTAGACATAGCACTACTTTTTGATATTCCTTTTATAATAATTTTGGTTTGGATACTTGTAACATCAAAAAAATCTACTATTGATTGGGATAAATTTTATGATGTGATGGTTCGTGCAAAGTCGAGCTTTGATTGGGGAGAGTCTCTTGTTGAAGAGGCAAAGTCTCTCAATAAAGACAAACACCACAATGAAATAGGTGGTAATATGGGTAGAATAACATATAATAATTATATACTTTACATATATTTAATTGCTTTATATGAATCAGATAAAGCAAAATTTGCAGAGGAGCTTTGGGATAAAGCAAGGATATCAACCAAATCTGACGAGGGGGAGCAAACAAAATCATAGGGAAAATTTCTGAGTCTGAGTATTTTGGATACTCATTTAATAATTTATTAGAACAGAATACTAAAAAATGATGATAATTATGAATAATATGCCATTGGAAAAAGGTCACGAATTGGAAAAAAAGATAGAAAAGTTCTTTCAACTTCATGAATATCAAACCAAAAGGAATGTTTTTTTAGAGGGGAAATCTGGAGGAAATCATGAATTAGATATTCTTGCAGAAAAGTCTGACGGAATACAAAAATTTAAAACAATGGTAGAGTGTAAAGCTTGGAATAAGCCTATTGAAAAAGATGTAGTTTCAAAAGTTGCTTATGTCGTGAGAGATTTAGGATTGAATAAGGCTATAATAGTTAGTCTTAATGGTTGGAGAACAGGGGCAGAGAAATCTGCAAAAGAATTAGGAATAGAGCTTTGGGGTAAGGATGAGATAGAAAAGAAATTAGGAAAAGTCTCTATAGCAGAATTGGAAACTATAGAATTTAAAAAAGTAATTACAGGCGTTCCTTTTTGCGTCAAAGAATATGATGTAAAGCCTTTAATAGAAAACGAAAGTAAAGGCTTTTTATTATTTGGAAAAGAAGAAATAAAATGGATTAAATCGAGTTGGCTGCCCTGTTATGTGTTTGAAATTAGTTGTTCAAAGACTGAAGGCTTAATAAAAAGAAATTTAAAAACCAAAAAAATTTGGAATCTCTATGAAGCATTAACTGGTTCAGCGCTTTTTTATTTTGAAGATAGACCAAGTTTAGGAGAAGTAAAAGCTGAAATTATAATACAGCCATTAATTAAGGATGTCAAAATTAAGAATAAAATAACAGAAGCTTTCGAAAAGTACATGAAAGTTGTAACTCATAAGGCTAACGCAAGATACGAACATAAACTAACGGCATTAGGGATACCTCTTTCTACTGAAAATCTAAATGTCGATAGCGTTCTTGAAATGTTTTTTCCAGTTTACATAGCTCTTCTAACTAAAGGCGATAATGAAAGAATAATTGCTATTGATGGTACAAACGGAAAAATAAACAAAGCCATCGGAGATGTATTAACTGCAAATATAAGCTTTGTAGTGGAATCATTTAAGTCAAAAAGTTAGTTTATAAGTTCTCCTTAATTTTTCATTACTGTCAGACCGGAGTTTATAAAATAATACCATAACCAAAAACGGTAGTTCAATTTTTTGTAGGGTCTACATAATAATTAAATTAAACTTTTTATTCCCTATCTATAAATAATGAATGGTTTTCAGATGAT
>CABMII010000078.1 GCA_902386255.1 uncultured archaeon | reverse complement strand
TATGTGCTTGAATATATTGGGCGCCTTAAATTCCAAGGAGAAGCATACGAACCAAGAAACGGCGAAATAAGATATGCATTTTGAGAACAGTTGAGCATTAAATTGCCCCGTTAGGGGCTTTCTTGATTTGATATCGTACCAAATGGTGTATTAGCTGCCTGACCGTAAAATACTCGTGCGCTTTTGGTTTCGTTGATTTTGAATACATGTTCATATACCTCGTATGGTTTCCTAAGGTTTCCATTATTACGATTTCCTCCGATTGTATGAAATGGTGTACCCTCTGATTTAACAACTTTTTTGAAAAGCCCATGCGGTACTGAAATCAATATTACGTCAGGTTGAAGTTCTTTTAATAATAATTCCCATAATTCAAAACCACGCTCAAAAAGTAATTTTTGCTTCCCATCATCAAGTTTACTCCAAGTCGGTTTTGTAGCCAACGGTGAGCACATGTCAGTATGAATGGCTCGGTTTTTATATTTTTTATTATGGTAAAACGAGCAATCTGCACCATTCAATATTGGCTCATAACTATTAAACCAGTTCCTGTAAGGCTCCTTTTTAAAATAGTTGTTTAGAATTTGAGTTAAGTTATGACGGCTTTCATTCCATTCTGGAAATCTGCTAAACGAATTACCTGATTTCGAAAGTTCAAATTCTTTGCCTGAAGGATTTTTTCCAACTGTGATTATTTTTATTTCTGAATCAAAATATGCTTCGATATCCCCGAAATATAGAATTGGAAGGCTTGGTTTCACAACAAAGTCTTGTTCTTTAAAATCATCGTAGTACTTCATTGCCTTTTCTTTCAAATCTGGACTTATCATTTTTTCGAGATGCAAAGGAAGGCTCTTCTCCAGGTCACTGATATTCAGATACGGAATTCCCCTCACCCGCCTGTTTCCTATCACCATGGCAGAAACGTTTGTTCCCTCCTTATAGAGGCAGAGCA
Source organism: uncultured archaeon (assembly GCA_902386255.1). Classification (GTDB taxonomy): domain Archaea; phylum Halobacteriota; class Methanosarcinia; order Methanosarcinales; family Methanoperedenaceae; genus Methanoperedens. Next base: position 2,656 of record CABMII010000078.1, on the reverse strand, counting down.
CGCGTTTACCTCTTGATACCGCGTAAGATATCTCGTAGCCCACGCCGATGGATGGCACGGTCACATCAGCTACAACGCAGTCGCATTCGTCGATGAAGCCGATATCGTTTTTGAATATCTCTTCGTCCGTGAGTTTAGCTTCAACCTCCTCAAGTTTCGAAGAAGCCACATGCTCGCTCACCACATCATGTCCCGACTTTTTAAGGAGCGCTATTATCTGTTGGTATTCAAACAAAATGCTGCGCCCGCCTCTTATAGAACCTGCAAAGTATATTTTCATATTTGTTCCAGACAAAGTACCTGAATATTGTTTGATTATATATGAATTATAGTGGTGAGTGCATGTTATGTGTTTTATGGTTGATTCGGCGCCGCTGCACCCCGAGCCCCCCTCTCCAACCCCGACCCGCCCCATCACAAGCGCGTGCCTGCGGCTTCAGGTGCGATGAGGCAGATAACAACTTTTTCCATGCTCATCAATGAATATAAACTACAGAGCGCACAGAGGACACAGGGAAAAAAGTACAAATCTCTGTGCTCTCTGTGTCCTCTTGTGGTTGATTATCCGTGTTTGTTATTTTCAGGATCAGCGGCTGCATCGGGTTCATATCGGCGCGCCGAACTGTTAAAAATATTTAAATCAGAGTTCGTTTTGAGTTCGTATGGAGTTCGTTGTTTATGATGAGCCTGGCCTTTGCGTTCTATGCGCCTCTGCGGTGAATAATTACCCTAACCATAGGAACGCAAAGTACGCGAAGAAGTAAAGATTATACCAAACATGTAATGTAACGGTTTCATTAAATCTAAAAGCTCATAAGTAGTTCCTGACACTATGCGAATAATAATACTCCGTCTCGGCCACCGCATCCAGAGAGACCAGAGGATAACCACCCATGTTGCACTCACGGCACGCGCTCTGGGAGCAGAAGGCATGTTGCTTGATTCTGATGATAGCGGCATTGAGAAGAGCCTTGAAGAAGCATCGGGCAGGTGGGGCGGCTCGTTCTATGTCCGAAGGATTGCAAGCTGGAAAAGCGAGATTAAAAAATGGAAAGAAGCAGGCGGGAAGGTGCTGCATCTTACCATGTACGGCGTCAATCTCCCTGACGCGATACCGCAGATAGTGGCGGATGCAGGGAATCTTATGATTGTTGTCGGCGCAGAGAAAGTACCGCCTGAAATGTATGAGCTTGCAGACTGGAACGTGGCAGTGGGAAACCAGCCGCACTCCGAGGTCGCAGCGCTTGCTATTGTTCTTGACAGGATTAAGGCGGCAGAGGGCAAAGACGCCTTGAGAACGCAATTTACAGGCGGCGAGATTGAGATTGTTCCCAAAAAAAGAGGGAAAGAGGTAATAAGCAAATGAAAGTGCTGGTCATCGCTAACAGCGCCCGCATTATCGTATGTTCTGCAAAAAAAGCAGGATACACGGTTTTTGCTCTTGACTTTTTTGGTGATGTGGACACATGCATCTGCTCTGATAAAGCCCGGATTTTTAAAAGCAGCCATGAATTGCACGAATTGGCAGGAACCTTTGGTGAGGTCGATGCCGCGATTCTTGGGCCTGGATATGAAAATTTAAAATTTAAAAACATATTGAATAACACACCCAAAGTCATGGAAGAGGTTAGCGACAAATCAAAGCTCCCGAAGAAGCTTTTGTCAATGGATATCCCCCATCCTGAAACAGAATCAATAGACAAAGCCCATGAACTTGGATTCCCGCTGATGATAAAGCCAAAATCAGGCTCGGGAGGGATTCAGAACAAGGTGGTAAGAAACGAAGAAGAACTCTCTCTTTTTAAAGAGAGAACCGATGCCCGTGAATTCATAGCGCAAGAATATATTGAAGGGATACCCTGCAGCGCATCCATAATAAGCAGCGGGGAGGATGCCGTTGTGGTTGCACTGAATGAACAACTGATAGGTATTCCCTCGTTGACCGGGCTGCCTTTTGCTTATTGCGGCAATATCACGCCATTCCATTCAAAATTCAATAATCAAATGATACAATATGCAAAGCAGATTGCTCTTGAATTCGGGCTTATGGGTTCAAACGGCGTGGATTTTATCCAGACAGAAAAAGGCATAGTTGTCATCGAGGTAAATCCGCGTTTCCAGGGCAGCATGGATACTGTGGAGCCGGCATTCGGAATAAATATCTTCGATGCGCATGTTAAATCCTTTGACGGGGAACTTCCCGGAGTAAAAGACCCTATATGCGTTGCAGCAAAGTCAATTGTTTATGCGGATAAGAAAATCGTGATAAGCCAAAAGGTTTCAGATACGCTTAAACGATGCATGAAAACGGGGAGAGCAGCCGATATCCCCCAACCGGGAACGGTCATTCCACAGGATGAGCCTGTATCGACAATGCTCGCAACTGCCGGGACTCGTTCTGCTGCTCTGGAAAAGGTCATCAAATCCTCACACGACCTCAAGAACGTGTTAAAAAAAGAGAAAATTAACAATCCAGTACGGAAGTTTAAAGTCATATAAAAACAAGAATAAGATGGTGATATTTTTGGTTAATTTAGATGATCCGGTTATTAAAGGCTATCTCATAAATCTCGTTGGGGAAGAAGGGTTTAAAGTTGTGGCGAATATGCCTGAAGGTGAAGTCACGGATGAAAAAATCGCCCAGGCGACGGGCGTG
>CABMII010000077.1 GCA_902386255.1 uncultured archaeon | reverse complement strand
TTAACGGGATCGTGTCCCAAAATACGAACAGCCTTCACTGCCCATATCAGGAATAAGAGAAACTACAACAGTAATGAGGTTTTTCATGCTTCATGCATGAGCATTCGATCATGAACGTTTGTTTAATAATTTGCCAATATCAGTAATTGCATCATCCAACTTTGACTTAGACTTCACCAAAATTGCCAGGTCATGAATCCCTAAAAGAGCCCATGAATTAACGTATTCAATATTTTTTTTGTACTTATATTCTGTATCAAATATATCTTTCAATTCATCAATTATTTTTTTCTTGGTAGTATCATCTTCTTCAATCAAATAATCACAAACATTAGACGTTATTAGAATAAGTCCGTATGTCTCTTTTTCGATTCTAATGTCTAACATTTTTATTCCTGCACTCATTTCCATCATTAATGCTAACATTAATAAAGGTTGCTGTATTATTATTTTTAAAAATTTAATGAACCTAAAAAATTAAAGAAGGATCTTTATGACTCTTGATTCACGAATTTCTGAACTTGCGCAGGTGGCAAAGCCTACAGTGGCGATAATAGGTCTTGGCGAGGTTGGCTGCAACATAGTCATGTATAACGCAAAAAGATATGTAGGAAGTCACAAACCCCGTACTTAAGGACAAATCCTATGTATGACGATTTCAGGATTCCTGATATTTAAACCTGACATAGCGGGCCTATTCATCCAAGCACCTTCTCCATTACCCCAATCGCCCTCCTTAAATTCCCCTCCGAAACTGCATATGAAATCCTGATATGCCCTTTCCCGTTCTCTCCGAAAGCCGGGCCCGGAGTAACAATCACGCCTTTCTCCAGCAATTTCTGCGGCGCATCCTCATCCGCAACCTCAGGGAACGCATAGAAAGCCCCCTGCGGCTTCACGCATTTTATACCCATTGAAGCAAATCCTTCCATCAGTATATCCCTCCGTGCCCGGAAGCTTTCGCGCATCTCGCCCACGCACTCCTGCGGCCCCTCGATGGCTGCCAGCGCCGCCTTCTGGGCTATTGAGTTGGCGCATGCCTGGATGTACTGGTGAATTTTGAGCATCTGCTCGACATATTCCTTCCGAGCGGCTGTATAGCCAATGCGCCAGCCGGTCATGGCGTACGTTTTTGAAACTGCGTTGATGGTAATAACGTTATCAGTGAACTGCGCAGGGCTGACATGCTCGCCCTCGTAGATGAAATGCTCATAGACTTCGTCTGATATTATCGTAATATCATTATCATCCGCTATCTCTGCAAGCGCCTTTATCTCATGCCTTGTCTGGACAGTTCCTGTGGGGTTTGAAGGAGAATTAATAATAAGAACACGTGTTTTCGGGGTAATGGATTCATTCACGGCTTCCGGTGTCAATGTCAACTCTTTGCCAAGAGGCACGCCCACAACCTTCCCCCCGGCCATCTTTGCCAGGGCAGAATACGACACAAATCCCGGGTCAGGTATCAGGACTTCATCACCGTTATCCACAAGCGATTGCAGCGCCAGGTGAAGCGCTTCTGAAGCGCCTGACGTGACAATGATTTCATCAGGTTTTACAGTAAAATGGTTCTCACGCTCGAATTTCCTGCAGAGGGCTTCCCGAAGCTCCGGAATCCCGAGGTTTGCGGTATAGCCGGTGAATCCCTGATTTATTGCAGCAATTGCCGCATTTTTAATGTGCTTCGGCGTGTCGAAATCGGGCTGGCCCAGCCCAAGATTGATGGCGTTCGGACCAGCGCCTTCAAACATCTTCCTGATACCCGAGATGTCAATACTCTTTACCCGTTCCGAAAACATAGGCATCACTCAAAAACCGTGTGCCTTTTCTTCAATTCCGCCTCGCTTGCCCCTGTCCTGACCATCAACTCGGATACGACGGCATCAAGAAAAACAAGCGCGGTTATCTCAAAAACAGTCCCAAGCGGCGCAAGCTCAGGATACCCGATCATCCGCCGTTCATGATAATCCTCGTAAATAATATCTTCTTTTGGTCTCCCCGGGACTATGACAACGATATCTGAAATCTTCCCCAGGGTAGAATCCTTATTTGAGGTTATGACTGCCAGTTTTGAGCCGATTTTTTTTGCGATTCCACCCAGACTTGCAATGGAAGGCGTCTCACCGGAGCCTGAAACAGCGATAACAAGGTCGTCTGGCTGCACTGCCGGAGTTGTTGTCTCGCCAACAACAAAAACATTAAATCCCATATGCATAAGCCGCATCGCAAAAGCCTTTGCTGCAAGACCCGACCTTCCCGCCCCCATCAGGAATATTCGCTGCGAGCCCATTATTTCATCGACCAGTCTTTTTACCGAACCCGTGTCGAGTTTTGAAGAAACCTTTTTAATATGTTTTGCAATAAGGTTCATCGATGCGATTGTAGCTTTGCATTCTTTTTTTACCATTTAAACACCTTTTTCTTCATCCTTATATTCAATCCGCTTTAGTTCCCAGCCGTCGAGTTTCTTCAACTCGTTGAATATTAAAATTATCCTGTCAATGCTTCCATCCCAGTGAAGTGTTTTTCTCACATCTTTTTCTTTAAGCTGGTTCATGATGGATTTTACGAAATGCGCAAGAGCAAATTTCTTCGAAAACGGCACATTGAAAATCGCCCTGTACCCGCCTTTGGTTCTTGCATATGATGTCAATACATATCCCATATTCTCATACTCCGGGATGGCACTGAAATCACATATTACTTCCTGTTCATGATTTACAGAAGAATCTATCCCGGAAATCCCGAAAATGACGTCGCGGATCAATGATTCGCTTACCTGCCTGCCAAACCATAATATGATTTTACCCGGGGTTAGTGATACGGTTACATCATCCCGCCCCAACTCCACCATCGTTATATCACGCGAATCATTGAAAAAAAGTGCCTTGCCAGGATCCTCATTTACCACATTCATTCATCTACCTGAAGCCATATAACCTCTTTCCGCTAAAAATTATAAATATTTCCCCACGAGATCATTCAATTTTCTCTTTGTTTCCACAGGAATCTTATCCGGGGCTGTGACTATTGCACCTGATAATGCACTGGCGCAGATACAGTTCCTCTCAAGTGATATTTTTGGGATTGCCTCTTTTATGATATTCCTGACTGCCTCCTCGTTCTTCATGGCATTCGCAATCACAGTTTCGATGGTGACATCCTCTTCATGCCAGACATCATAGTCCGTCACCGTCGCAATCATGCTGTAGCATATCTCGGCTTCGCGCGCAAGTTTAGCTTCCGGAAGCGCGGTCATCCCGATAATATCAAACCCGAGACTTTGATAAACCCTTGATTCAGCGCGCGTTGAGAATTGCGGTCCTTCCATGCAGACATACGTTCCTTTTTTCTGGACCGAATATCCGAGGTCGGCTGTAATATCGGCAAGGAGAGACGACATCTCAGGGCAGAAAGGGTCTGCAAAACCCATGTGAACAACAATCCCATCCTCAAAGAATGTGCTCTCACGCGTCTTTGTCCTGTCAAAAATCTGGTCGGGGATTACGATATCAAGAGGCTTGAGTTCAAGCTTCAGGCTTCCGACAGCCGAAGCTGAAATTATCCGTTTGACACCGAGTTTCTTGAGCGCCAGGATATTGGCGCGGGAATTCAATTTGCTCGGGGATATCCTGTGCCCTTTGCCGTGCCTGGGAAGAAAAGCAACATTGGTTTCCCCGAATGACCCTATGGTGATGGCGTCAGACGGTTTTCCGAAAGGCGTATCGATTTCAACTTCCTTTACATTATCCAGCATCGTGGTATCATAAACGCCACTGCCCCCGATTATTGCAATGTCAGCCTGCATGATTTTCACGCTCCGGTATATTCCCAGGTTTTTTTGCCTGAAACGGATTTTGTTCTGAGTATCCCTCTTCGTGTCATCTCATCGAGTATCTCTTCCATCCGGTCAGGCTGCGCTATTTCAAAGTTGATGGGATCGATATTATGATATTTCAAAAGTCCTGACCTGATTTTTTCAACATCCCATTCATTGAGTTTTTCCTTTGCCATAAGGCGCGATATGATATCGATCATGTCCTCGATGAAATTCCAAGGATATACAATCCAGCCCCATTCCCGTACAACCTCGCCGCAATAATCAGGCTTGATTTCGGATGTGTACAGGTACTGGAGGACGGCAGTCCTTACTTCTTTCGGTTTCTGTTTGAGGACGTATTCTTTTGCGTGGGAGATACTTTTGCCGGTATCTGTAATGTCATCCACTATCAATACTCTCTTTCCTGCCACTGCGTTATCAGCCAGCGGGTATCTGATGGCGGGTCCGCTTCCTGCGTTTGCAGTACCAACATAGTGTTCGATTTTGAGGCTTGTCAGGTCGTTAAGACCAAGGAAATCACACAGCACCCTGCCTGCAAACCAGCCCCCCCGGGCCAGCGCGATTATCGTATCAGGCTTATATCCGGATTTCTTAACATCGTTTGCAACATGCCTGCACAGGTCATAAATATAGTCCCAGTTTGTTATTACACACCTGAATTTATCGGGAAGTACCATTATTACACCGCATCAAAAAGGTATTACAGAGACATATATTTTTTGTAATCATTTGAAATCTCATGATAATTAGAAAGATGATGGACATAAATAAGTATTTATATGGTAAAAGATTACTATTATTCAGGTTGAATATCAATGGCTGAAAAAAAGCAGATTAAGACGGAAAAAACTGACCCGAAGCGGGTTCCGACTGGAATCGCAGGGTTTGATGAATTGTGCGGCGGGGGACTGCTAAGAAACCGAACATATCTTGTGTCCGGGGCAGCAGGAGCGGGAAAAACCATATTTGGGCTTCAATATATTTATAATGGGATTACAAAGTACGGGGAAAATGGCATTTATATAGCGACTGAAGAGCGCCCGGATCAAATAAGGGAAAACGTGAAAATGTTCGGCTGGGATTTTGAAGCCCTGGAGGACGAAGGTAAATTAGCGATAGTGGATGCGTGTTCTACAAAAATCGGCATACCTTCGCATGAGAAATATGTCGATGTCAGGCCGTTTGACATGCGTTCCATGATGGACCAGATAATCGCGATACAGGATGAGATCGATGCAAAAAGAGCTGTAATTGATGGGACCACATCTATCGGTTTTTACCTCCAGGACCCTGCAAAAATCAGGGTTGAGCTTCTGAAATTAAGTACCACTCTTGAAATCCTGGGATTGACTTCAATAATGACATGCGAAACAATCGATGAGAATTTGCCTAGCAGGTTCGGAGTAGAGACTTTCGTTACCGAAGGAACCATTTTGATGTATTATAAACGCACAGATAGTGTAAGAGTACGCAGTATAGAGATTTTTAAGATGAGAGGTTCTGACCACAGCAAGAACATCCATCCGTATGAAATAACCACGAACGGCATAGTGGTGCATCCTCACGAAGAAGTCTATACCGCCTGATTTTTTCTATCATGGGAAAAAAACCGTTGATAGTGCTAAATTTTAAAACCTATGCAGAGAGCATGGGTGAGAAAGCGGTCAGGATGGCGAAGTATTGCGAGGAGGTGAGCGCCGATTCCGGAGTTGAACTTATCGCCTGCCCGCAGATACCTGATATTTACAGGGTTGCAGGCTCTGTCAGAATACCTGTTTTTGCTCAGCATATCGATGCCGCCGGCGCGGGCAGCTACACCGGGCACATTATAGCCGAATGCGTTCGATCTGCAGGAGCAAGGGGAACGCTCATCAACCATTCTGAAAGAAGGTTGCTTTTATCCGAAATAGACGCAGCGCTCCAATCGGCTAAAAAAGCAGGATTGATTACTATAGTCTGCACCAATAATATTGCAGTAACCTCGGCTGCTGCGGCGCTTTCCCCTGATTTTGTTGCTGTTGAGCCGCCTGAACTGATAGGTTCTGGCAATCCGGTTTCAAAAGCCAACCCTGCTGTGGTCAGCGGGTCGGTGAGTGCCGTGAAAAAAGTAAATCCCAATGTCAAAGTCCTTTGCGGCGCCGGTATTTCCACGGGAGATGATGTGGCGGCGGCAATTGAACTCGGGACAGAAGGAGTGCTTCTTGCTTCAGGGGTTATCAAAGCAAAAGACCCAAAGCTTGCGCTGTTTGACCTTGTGAAGAAGATTTGATGTAATGTTTATTGCGGTGCACGTTGTCTTAATTCCTGAATGAATGCAATTGAATCGGCTAGCAGGGAGCTTATTGAACAACTCCTGCGAAAAGAGATAACAGATGAAAAAAGTTTGAACGCAGCTAAGAAAGCCGCAAGCATTCGTTACAAACTTTCATCCCTTCTTGGCAATTCCCAGATACTTGCGGCCGCAAGAGACGAAGATGAAAAAGAACGCGTGCTTGAACTACTCCAGTTAAAACCCGTCAGGACGATATCGGGCGTGGCTGTGATAGCAGCCATGACATCCCCTGCCCCATGCCCTCACGGGTTGTGCATCCCCTGCCCAGGAGGAATCGATTCGAAATTCCATTCTCCGCAAAGCTACATGGGAGCAGAACCCGCTGCGCGCCGCGCTACAGAGAATAACTTTGACCCTTATTTACAGGTCTCATCCAGATTAAAACAGCTTTCGCAGATAGGCCATTCAGTTGAAAAGTCAGAACTAATCATAATGGGAGGGACATATACATCGCGGACACTTTGTTACCAGGAGTGGTTCGCTAAACGCTGCATCGAGGCGATGAATGATTTTTACGGAACAGAATGGCGAAAAGGCAGGGATTATGTTCCAGTGGAAGACGTCCAATCCGCAAACGAGAGCGCCGGAATCAGGAATGTGGGGATAACAATAGAGACAAGACCCGACTGGACAAAAAAAGAGCATATTGATACTATCCTTGGGCTTGGCGCGACAAAGGTGGAGATAGGAGTACAGAACACATACGATTTCATACTTGCAGGCATACAGCGCGGCCATACCGTAGCCGAGAGCGCCGAAGCCAATAAGAGGCTTCGCGACAGCGGATTGAAAGTCGGGTTTCATATGATGCCTGGGCTTCCCGGAGCTACAGCGGAATCGGATTTTCGCATGTTCAGGACGTTATTTGAGGATGAACGGTTCATGCCTGATTATCTCAAGATATACCCGACACTGGTGACGGAAGGGACGCGGCTTCACGGGATGTGGGAACTGGGGAATTATGCTCCGCTTGAGGTTTTAGATGCAGTCGAGCTGCTTGCAAAAATCAAATCCATTTTACCGAAGTGGGTCAGGTTGCAGAGAATACAGCGTGACATCCCTGCGTACCAGGTTCTTGCCGGGATAAAGAAGAGCAATATAAGGCAGCTTGCAAAGGAAAGGCTTCTGGAAATGGGGGGGAAGTGCAACTGCATAAGGTGCCGTGAGGTGGGGCACAGGATGCTTGAGGGAGCGCAGCCCGAGAACATCGAACTGACAGTTGAAGAATATGCGGCCTGCGGCGGAAAAGAGCATTTCATTTCATTCGAGGATACGGGAAAGGATGTATTGATCGGGTTCTTAAGGCTTCGTTTCCCATGCGCGCCCCACAGGCGGGAGCTTCCCGGTGCGGCGCTGGTGCGCGAGCTGCACGTTTACGGCTCGATGGTCCCGCCGGGTGAAAGCGCGGGTAAGGCGCAGTGGCAGCATCGCGGGTACGGAGAAGAGCTGCTGGCACAGGCTGAAGAGATTGCACGCGCTGCTGGATATGATAAGACAGCTGTGACAAGCGGCATAGGAGTGCGGGATTATTACAGAAAATTCGGATACGGGCGCGAGGGGCCGTATATGACGAAAAAGCTGTGATTTTTAATTAACCGCATATAAACGCGGATAAACGTAGATACTAACATTATGACCTTAGCGCCTGGAATGAAAATTAACAACTAACTCGTACGAACTGATACGAACTCACGCTACCAGAGTTCGTACGAGTTCGTATTAGTTCGCTGTTAATGGTTTGTGCACTTTTCTTCTATGAACCGTGTTCAAGCAGACTTTGCAGTTAATTTTTTACTGTTCCACTCGGACATCAGGTTTATCCTCAATAAAAACCGACTCTATCGGCAATCTTTCGCACAATCTTTTCATGGCAGGCGCTTCTGTGGCATAATGTGTCGCATCAAACAGGCAAAGCTCTCCTGCGTAACGGAGCGCATCATGGCGAAGCTCTCCAGATACAAGCGCATCGGCGCCGTGTTCGATGGCGATGTCGATATATTCCCTCCGAAAACCGCTCCCGCCCACGACCATTACTTTTCTTATTTCGCGGTCTCCGGCGTACTGCACATGCGTGTCCAGCTTTTTTGCAATGAGCGAGGCAAATTCCGGCGCGCTGCACGGCTTTATTTCCCCCACCCTGCCAAGCGCAAGAGGAATTATGTTGCGCAACCCAAGAATCCCTGCAAGCACATCGTTCACGCCGCCTTCTGCTTTGTCGTAATTGGTGTGCATCGTATAGATGGAAATATCGTTATCAATGGCAATTTTCAATGTGTCGGATAATTTTTTTGAGATAAGGTTCACGGGGTCGAATATCAGGGTGTGATGGGTGATGAGCAGGTTTGCCCCGAGGCGCGCCGCTTCTTTGAGAACGTAGTCTGTCGGGTCAAGCGCCACTGCGATTTTTCGGACGTCTGCGGAGCGGTCAAGAACGAGCCCGATCCTGCCTGTATCGAAGTCTTCGGCTAATTCAGGGGGCGCGATGGATTCGAGAAGGGGGGTGATTTCGCGAAGGTTCATGGGTGTTTGTTAGTTTGGAGGTTATTAAAAGGATTGGTTTTTCTTTGGATATAGTACGCTAAAAAGGCTTCTAAACGCTATGCATGGGTGTTTTCGCATTTTAGTTGCTTTGATTTTTATCAATAGACTCAAATATATGTTTTAGAAAGTCTTATAAATTTGAATGTATTAAAGAATATTGCATGGAAACTGTAACTGAATTGAAAAGGATTCGTGCGGATCTTGATATGCTTACGAATCTATATTCTAAACTGGTTGATAGGTTGATTCCAGAAGAAGAACCAGAAGTTGAAGACCTCAAAGCGATAAGGGACAGGGACAAGGTAGCTTCAGAGTCCGAACTTCTGAAGGTATTGGATGCATGAGCTTTGAGATAAATATCAAAGAAAAATCTTTGAAATTTATATCATCCCTGCAAAAACGTGACAGAGAGCGCCTCAAAGAGGCAATTCTAGTTTTAAAAGATGAACCAGTTCCTATAAAGTCCCTTGACATTGCCAAGATAAAAGGTGAAAAGAATACGTATCGCATACGTAAAGGGAAGTTAAGGATAGTTTATGAAGTCATATGGGAGCAAAAGCTTATCCTGATTCATAGAGTCGATTTCAGGGGCGACGCTTATAAGTAAAAATCCGTTGCCATAATTGTTATTCTGGTTTCAATATGTCGTATGGATGCACCCAATGCCCACCGTTTACACTCACGGAGGCGGCGCGGTCAAGAACGAGTCCGATTCTGCCTGTGTCGAAATCTTCGGCAAGGGCGGGAGGCGCGATGGATTCGAGGACGGGGATGAGTTCGCGTAGGTTCATGAGGTGTTTGTTATTACGAGGATTTATTTAAACATATGAGAAGTATTGGCATGAATGAGTCTCATAGAACTTTTCCCTACATATCCTTTTATTTTAAAATCTCCACGTAACTATAAAATTAAATTTGGGACACGGAGTCTGTATGTTGATCTTCCATGGCAATCTTATCGTTTCCTACAAGAAGCCATGAATACCGGTTTATCAACTACAGAAGAGGTTAGAGAAGAGTGGCGTAAATTTCTACAAAATTATAATAATTCTCTTGTATTTCACGGTAAACCTCTTGTGTCAGTATCTCTAAGAACTACACCATTTTCGAAGAAGGCAATCCTAAGACTCGATGTTAAATGGGACTTGTTCATAGAATATTTGGAGGAAAAGGCTACAGGTTTTTTATTGGAAATAGAAACTGGCGAAGAATGTATAATGAAAGTTTACAGAGAAATTTTGATTAATTTATTCAGTATTATTGGAGATACCGACCGTCGTATTGATCCACAGTATTCTCTTTTAACTCGTGAAAGATTCAGAAAGCTACTGGAGAGAACAGGGGATTATTCGTACATAAAAAATCTTTTGGTTCAACTTAAAGAAATAATAATGCAAGTAGAAGAACGGTTGAAAAATAAGATTTCTTCGATACACCTTTACACTACAAATTTAATAATGGACATTCAGCTTCTTGATGCATTAGTGGATATTGTCAATATTCCTGCAGCTTATCTTTTTTTGAGAAACCTTCTGGAAAACCTCGTTAAACTATTCGTTTATTTGGATATTGGAAAATCCATTGATTACCCGGATGGCATCTTATCTTCTATGTTCCTTTACGAGTATGAAACATTTGACCTAAAAAAGCAACGAGTATACTCATTAAATACGCTTAGAGAAAACGAGATAAAAATTTCAAAAATAGTTTCAGTTCTTCCATCTGAAGAGGAACTCGACGTGCTTGTGTTTATTAACAAACTCAAAGAAAAGCAGATACCAACTTTAGGAATAAATCGAGATTTTTTAAAAGAATTTTCGAAGATCAAAGGTTTAAACGTAAATTTAGACATACTATACTCTACATGTAGCGATATTATACATAATCAGCCTCCATTACCCTTTTTTTCATTATTGGAAGTGAAATTCTTTAAACACTTCTTGGAAAAGTATATTCAATCCATTCAAGTGATTGCAGAAAAATTAATCGATGGAAAAATAGAACTGGAAGAGGTACATGTTTCACCATAGCTTAGAGAGAAACAATCTATCAAAAAATGTTTGCAAACTGCTGAAACTGGAAAAATTCAAAAGCCAGTATATCGTAAACGAAAAAGGCAAAAAAACCAGTGCAATTCTTCCCATCGAAGAATACGAGGAACTTCTGGAAGACCTCCACGATCTTGCGATAGTCGCAGAGCGCCGGGATGAGCCTACGATAACTTTTGGAGAACTCAAAGAAAGATTGAGAAAAAATGGACTCCTAACTTTACAGCAATCAAACCCATCATGTGCGGCATAGCAGGCGCGGCAGGAAAGAACTCGGAAGCATCAGTCAAAAAGATGCTCGAAGCAATCAAGAACAGGGGACCCGACGGTTCCGGCACTTTTTCTATCGGCGATATCACGCTCGGCAACGTCCTTCTCAAAATCACAGGCAGTATGCCACAGCCTGTTCACAATAACGGCGCGCTCACATACAATGGGGAAATTTACAATTTCAGGGAAATAGCAGAAAAACTTCATGTCGTAACAGATTCGGACAGCGAGGCGCTTTTTGCCTTGATTTACTCAAAAGGCATAGAAACAGCGATTCAAGAATTGGATGGCGATTACGCTTTTGCGTATGTCGAGAACGAAAAACTCCATCTTGCGCGCGACCCCGCGGGCGTAAAACCGCTTTACTACGGCACAGGCGCAGGATTTGCTTTTGCATCCGAGAAAAAGGCGTTGTACGCAATCGGGATGAATGAGATTCATACACTCAAGCCCGGGCACATGCTTACTTTCAGCGCCGGAAAAATTACTGAAAAAAGAGTCAGCGGTTTTACTGCGGGCGAGCCGATAACAGATGAAAACATAGCCTCAAAAGCGCTATATGAAGCGATAAAATGTGCAGCGGAAAAGCGGCGCTACACGCCATGCGCCATTGCATTCTCAGGCGGTCTTGACAGCTCCATAATTGCCGCGCTTTGCCCTGCCGCAGAATTATATTCGGTGGGCATGGCTGGCTCGCATGATATAATGCAGACAAAAAGAGCGGCGCAGCTTCTCGGGCTTTCGGATAAACTGCATCTGCATGAACTTACCATGGATGAAGTGGAATCTGCTCTTCCTGACGTAATAAGAGCAGTCGAGTCAGGAGACCCGTTAAAGATAAGCATCGCCATGCCTCTGTTTTTCGCATCAGGCGACGCCAAAAACGGCAGCATTCGCGTGATGCTTTCGGGGCAGGGCGCTGATGAGCTTTTTGCGGGATACAAACGGTATGAATCAATGAAGCCTGCCGAACTTGAATTGGCATTGCGAAAAGACCTTGAAAAAATAGCGGAGAACAATCTTGAGCGGGATGATGCTGTTACAATGGCAAACGCTGTTGAACTTCGTGTTCCTTATCTTGACAGGGAGGTTGTGGAACTTGCCCTGCGGATAGCACCCGAACTCAAGGTACATAACGGCATGAGGAAATACATCATGCGTCTTGCAGCAAAGAAGCTCCTGCCTGATGAACTTGTTTTTAAAGAAAAGAAGGCGGCGCAGTACAGCAGCGGGATTTATTCGGCGCTTGTGAAACTTGCCAGGAAAAACGGGTTCATGGGAGAACGGGCGCTTGGAAGGTATCTTGAGGAGTTAAAATTTGAGGGGCATGAAAGGTAAATGGGTACTCTCGATTATTGTATCATATCAAGGATTCTTGATATTTTCTCATCTTGTTTTTTTGCTAATTCTAAAAGAGTTTCAATTTTAACATCTGGATTAGACCTTACAATGATCATGATATTGTTTTTACTAAACATTATAACTGAATCTCCTACATTTAAATCGCTCAGCAATTTACTTTGTTTATATACATTCAGCGTATTATCTTCTTTTTTCACATCGAATTCATCATTAAATCTACCATCATAGGTTTTTAGATTCACCTTAGTTTTTTCATCATTAAGTATTAATGAAAAATTATTTCTTACGTACTTATAGATATCACGCTTTTCAGGTGTCACATAAACAGGACTTCCGTCTTGCCATGTACGACTCTCCCCTATAGTCTCTACATTAAAATAATCTTGATATTCATCATTAATATTTAATCTCGCCCCAGCACAGAGCAAGCAGCCTGACACTTTTTCAAGGTGAAGTTCAAGAAATTTTCCGCCATTAAATACTCTAATGGTTGTATTTTCGTTGATTTTTTCAATTTTAGCTGTATCTATCCAATCGATTTTATATTGTTTTTTTAGAAAATTTATAAATTTATCATTATCTTTTCCTGGGACTTCATTAAAATCAAACAAGTACGTATCTTGATTTATTACATTATACTCAATATTGATTGATTTATCGTTATTTTGAACGCAAGAATACGACATGGGACGACCATAATTTGAATCTAAAAAGGTAGTAGTAAAGGTATTATTAAAGTCACAGTAGTTACTCCAGCTAAACAAAGGTGCAATACTAACGACAGAATCTAAGTTTCCTGAAGTGTTTCCAATGTTTATTATATTTTTAATTACTTTAATATTTTGGTCAGAATCTATAATCTTCGGCTCAAAATATTTAGCATCATCTATGGTAGGGAATACATATACACCAATTGAAACATTATATTTATTATTATCTGATTTCTTCAAAACATACACATTATCTACGCCACTCAAAATATGAACGCTATGAATATCATAATGAACACTGTAATTTACAGGTAATTCATCTGATTCTGGAATGATGGTTTCATCTTTCGTTAATATAACTCCGAATAAATCTTCTATTTCATTATCATCAAGAATAATTTGTTTAGCATTCAAGTTAATAACTTTGGGTTCGTCAGTTTGTTGTGTTTTTTGAGTTGGCTCATTGGAATTTATGCAACCAGATATTAAAATAACAGTTAAAATTAGTAATCCAAATAACCACGTTCTTTTCAGCCTTACCATAATTCGACCCAACATAACTAACCTTTGATTTCTTATATATCTTCCGCTGTATCTTTAGGGTGAATATTTATACCATCTCATCAATTAATAAATAGGTCGAAATATGACACAAAAGGATTACGTAAAAGAAAAACTTGCCTTTGGCAAAATAGTAATTACTGGGTTTGTTGGAGCTATAATTACTTTATATCTGTACATTATACAAAATATAGGTTCTAATCTTTTTATTGTGAAGGGAGCAATAATCATTCTTCTTGGTGCTTCTCTCTCCTTAGCTAGATGGTATAAGAAATTATTAGACGAATTAAAAACCCTGCCTTAACGCATCTCTCCAATTTCGGTAGATGCATTTTTTAGTGAAAACTTTTTTATATTTGCTAATAAAAAAGTCTTATTTTTTTTACCAAATTACTTGTAACACAAGACCGCCTATGGGGCCTAAAACATAATCATCCCTTTTATTGAACAGTCATAAGTTCGTACGAGTTCGTATTAGTTCGTTGTTAATGTTTATTTTGTTGTCTTTTTCATTGTCTTCCATGAACCGGGTTCATAGCCGACTTTGCGGTGATTAATCCCTCTCATGCCTCATAACAATCTTTTTATCACTTGCGCCACTTTATAGAGTTTTAATGACAACCATCGAGAACAAAAAGCTCGGATTTATTGGCACAGGGAAGATGGGCGAAGCCCTGATAAAAGGAATACTTCATGCCAAACTCGTCCCTCCCGGGAACATACACGCAAGCGATATGGATTCCGCAAAGTTGGAGTTGCTTGAAAAGCAGTATAAAATAAGTATCTGCAAGGACAATTGTTCTGCGGTCACAGATTCAGATATTCTCATAATTGCGGTCAAGCCGCAAACAATTCCGGCGCTTCTAAAAGAGATAAAATTCTCCTTAAAGAACCAGCTGATTATATCAATTGCCGCAGGCGTACCAATCGCGACTTATGAAAATGAGATGCCGCGCGGAACGAAAGTTGTGAGGGTAATGCCGAATATCGCCGCAACCGTGAGGGAGGCAGCATCGGCAATCAGCCCGGGAGGTGCGGTTTCAAAGGATGACCTTGAAATTGCGAAAACGATTTTTAATGCCATAGGGCGAAGCATCATACTGCCTGAACATCTCATGGATGCTGTCACGGGATTATCGGGCAGCGGCCCGGCTTATATTTTCATGGTCATCGAAGCGCTTGCGGACGGCGGGGTTCATGAAGGCCTCGACAGGAGCACGGCAAAATTACTTGCAGCCCAGACCGTTCTTGGGGCAGCTAAAATGGTGCTTGAAGACAAAAGTCATACAGGCGAGCTAAAAGACATGGTAACATCACCGGGCGGCACGACAATCCGGGGTCTTCGGGTAATGGAAGAACGAGGTGTCAGGGTTGCAATGATGAACGCAGTAATTGCGGCATGCGAACGTTCAAAAGAACTTGGCAAAAAATCCTGAAAGAAGGCAGAAGATGTCTCTCCTTTCTGATATAGAAAAAAAGGCAAGAAAGAATCACGCAAGGATTGGACTCGGGATAGGGAAGATTTCTGAAAAACTGATTATGAGCGCAGAAGCCGCCAGCGGGTATGCAGATGTTGTGCTTGTGGGCGATGAAAAACAGATTAAGGAAACAGGCACTGAACTTGAGATAATCCATTCAACCGAGCCGCCAAAAAAACTGGTTGAATTACTGGTTTCAGGCGAGATTGACGGCGCCGTCAGAGGAACTCTCAGTGCGACAAAGACCCTCTCTGAATTAAAAAAATCGCTTAAACTCACAAAATTATACAGGGTCGCATTGCTGGAAACAGCAGACGGAAGACCGTTTTTCCTTGCGCCTGTGGGTATAGATGAAGGAAATTCCATTGAGGATAAGGTTGAGTTAATAAAACGAGGTGTAGAACATTTCAGGAGGTTTGGCATAGAAGCGAAAGTCGGGATTCTCTCGGGCGGGCGTTTTGAAGATAAAGGCAGGGATGAGAAGGTGGACAGGACGCTTGCCGAGGCCGAGATTGTAACAAAAAGAGTATTCGATATGGGAATAAACGCAAAGGATTTTTCAATATTGATAGAAGATGCAATCGAAGAGGCAAATTTTATCATTGCGCCGGATGGGATTTCGGGGAATCTTATTTTCAGGACGCTTGTGTTCCTTGGCGGCGGGTATGGCCATGGCGCGCCCGTATTGATGGAAAAGGTGTTCGTGGATACGTCAAGGGTGGGCGGGCATTATACAAGGGCTATAATGCTTGCAAGCGCGCTGAAAAACCAGACGCTTTAGCCTGTTATGTCGCTTCATGACCTCCTGAAAGACAAAATCCCGCATGAAAAACTATCATTGCTCCCGAGAGGTTTTGAGATTATTGGAGATATTGCGATAATCACTATCCCTCCAGCCCTGGATGATGAAAAATATCTTATCGCGGATGCGCTGACCAACCAGAGGAAGGACATCAAAACCGTGCTTCGGAAACTCCATAAGATTGAGGGCGCTGCGCGGGCTGGGGAATTTGAATTATTGCTTGGAAACAGCACAACCACTATTCACAGGGAGAACAACTGTGCCTTTTTTGTGGATATTACGAAAACATATTTTTCAGGTAAATTGTATTACGAACGGAATAGAATTGCGCAAAAAGTAAATGACGGCGAGGCTGTTCTGGTATTATTTGCAGGTGTTGGGCCGTTTTTGATCTCAATTAAAAAGAAAAAGAATGTAAAAATAACAGGGCTTGACAATAACCCGGCTGCGTGCGCCTTTTTGAAAAAGAACATCGAACTTAATGATATCGAAGCCCACGTTATCCTCGCAGACGCGAATTCAATGGAGCATATTTTCAAAGAGCCCTTTGACAGGATAGTGATGCCCACTCCTTACGGGCAGGACCATTTTCTGAATCTTGCCAGTTCCATATTGAAACCGGAAGGAATAATCCACTTTTATACATTCAAGAAGGATTTTGAGATTGCCCATTTTAAAAAGCTGCTTCTTGAAAGTGGATGGCATATCGACTTTTACAGGGGATGCGGCGAGATTGCTCCGCGGGCAAAGAGATATGTGTTTGATTTGAGAAAAAATTAAATACATTTATACCGCCGGGACACCGATTTAATAAGGAAGTATGATATCTTCATCTCATCTATTATACGGTACCCTGTACGGTTTTGGGAATTATCTTCTGGTGATGTTCATCTATCTGGGTATTGCGGTGGGCATGCATGAACTCGGTCACATTTTATTTGCAAAATATCATCGGCTTGAGTACAGGATTCTATTTGAAAAAGGGAATTTGAGAATAGCTGCAGACTGGGAAAAGCTTGGAAGCAAGAAGGTATATGGGAATATGCTCGGTATTGTTTTTGGTCTTCTGCCGGTGGTAATTGCAGGCTGGCTCTATCATACCCCCATTTTTCTGTTGCTGTATCTTTTTGCATGCTACGACGATTTCGGCGCTGTGGTCAAAGAACTTCAAAAATTTTAAAATGGCAGATGTTAAGTGACCAAACGAAATCAAATGAACTGGCGAACAAACCCTGCGCCAGTTCCCGCAATATGCACATCAGGATTATGATTATAATGAACTATATACAATAATTTGGAAAGCTTTAAATATTTCCGGAACATATCATTATTTGGAATTGCTGCTTGAGGGGAAGCGTAGCAGTATGGAAATTGCTGAACGGGGGCCAATAATGTTCAAAGAGATAGTGCTACATTCCAGGAAAATCATCAAATATAGCATATGCTTGCTTATTTTCTTGATTATTCTGGATGTCATCAGTACCTATATCGGGATAAAATACGTCAATGCATATGAAGCCAACGAAAAAACAGCATATCTTTTTGATTTATTTGGAATGCTATTACCATCGGGTTTAAAAATTTTAACGGTTCTGCTATTAGGTTTCATAACAAGAATTATCTGGGAAAACTCCGAATTTATGCTGCACAATGGAAACGGTTTTGGAAACTCAATGGCAATTATATCCATCTTAAATATTATGTTCATAGTAATTTTTCTGAATATTGTATATTTTTTAATTATAGTGAACAATATCAATATCATTTATAATTAAAATATAGCAAAAAATTATTTTCTTGGACGCCAATAAAAAACAATGCCCTCAAAATCGATTGTCAACCTGGACCGAATCTCTTTCATTCGAAACAACACAATTATCCTTCATGATATCTCCCTGAAGATAGACCGTGGCCAGCACTGGGCAATAATCGGGCCAAATGGCTCTGGAAAGACAAGCCTGGTCAGTATTATTAATGGCTACCATTGGCCGTCGGAAGGGACGGCGGAGGTACTGGGAAAAAGATTCGGTTCCACAGATCTTCGGGAATTGCGTCGGCATATTGGTGAATGCAGCTCTGAGATAATGAATATGATTCATAACCAGGATTCTGTCATGGACATTGTGCTTTCGGGCAGGTTTGCAAGCATCGGCCTGTATGAAACACCTGCCGCGGGAGACCACGCCCGTGCACAAGAGTTACTGGAATTTTTCGGACTGGCCGAGGTATCGGGTCGCTTATTCGGGGTACTTTCGGATGGCGAAAAAAAGAAAACAATTATCGCAAGGGCTTTGATGCCTGAGCCGGAATTACTTGTACTGGATGAGCCGTGCGCGGGCCTTGACCTGAAAGCGAGGGAAGGATTACTGGATGCTGTAGAGAATATGTGCAATGCCGCAGGCGGCCCGACATTGATTTATATTTCGCATCATATCGAAGAGATAATACCTGCAATTACCCATGCACTGGTTTTAAGGAAGGGCAGGATGGTTGCCCGGGGTGCTAAAAAAGATGCACTTACAGGCGAGGTGTTAAGTTCGGCTTTTGACATACCAATCGAACTTGTTGAGAGAAACGGCCGTTTTTGGCCTGTGTTATCGTTTCAATAACAATATATAGTGATGCGGTCTAAGAATGAGTAAGAAGAATCACGGGTTGAAATCCAAATAACTGTTGATTCAAGGGGGAAATATGACAAGTTTTGACGATACCGTTGTTGCGGCTGTGGAAAAAGTAATACCGAGCGTTGTGAACATCAGTGAAGTAAAGTTGATGAGGGATGCTTACCTGCATGTGCATCCCGTGCCGGGCGTTGGCTCAGGTTTTGTTATCGATGAGGGGGGATGGATACTGACAAATGCCCACGTAGTGCTTGGCTCGCAGGAAATAAAAGTCTCGTTTGAGGACGGAAGGACATTCCCGGGAGAACTCAGGGGTATAGATACAATAATGGACCTTGCGGTTGTCCATATCGATGCCAGCAACCTGCCTGTACCTGAGATGGCGAAGGACAACGCTCTTAAGATTGGCCAGATGGCTATTGCGATAGGCAGCCCGTTAGGTCTTGTCGGGGGTCCCACTGTCACGGCAGGCGTTGTAAGCGCATTGAACCGGTCTATACAAACCGAGGCCACATTCATGGAAGGGCTGATACAGACAGATGCTGCCATTAACCCGGGGAACAGCGGCGGCCCACTGATCAGCAGCGAAGGCGTGGTCATAGGAATTAACAGCGCCATCATACCTTTTGCCCAGGGCATCGGGTTTGCCATTCCCATCCAGCCTGCCATGTGGATAGCCCAGCAGTTGCGGGAGCACGGTGAAATCATAAGACCCTGGATAAGTATGAATGCAGTGGATGTCAATCCTAAAATGGTGGCATACTACAACCTGCCAATTGAAAAAGGGGTAATGGTTACCAATGTGATACCAAAAAGCGAAGCTGAGAAATCAGGGATGAGGATAGGAGACATCCTGGTTCGGATGGATGACGTTGAAATCAACAATGTCAGGGACCTGATAAAAGTGATGAATAAGCGCAAAGTGGGTGACAGGGTCGCGATGGAATTATTCAGGGGAAGTGAGAAGCTATCTCTAAAAACCGTGCTTGAGAAGGCACCCTCGGCAATGCCAAACCCGAGAAAGCGCTAAAGCTACTTTGTTCCGTCGTAGCCAATTTCTTCTTTGGTGAGGTAGCAGGCAGGGTCATCTGCCCAGACATTGCCGTATATCGCTTCGGCGCGTACGCGGAAATTCCCATTACAGATATCGAACCATTTGCAGTGAGCACACCTGTCTGCGTTCGCCTTTATCAGCGGTTTTCTGTTCTTAAGACCCGCCATAAGCTCATTGCTTCTATCGGTCCAGATTTCGCTGAATTTCCGCTCTTTCACATTGCCGAAAGAATAGTGTCTCCAGAACTGGTCTGCATGGACTGAGCCGTCCCACGATACGCAGCCGATGCCGATGCCCGAGGAATTGCCCTGGTTCATCTGGAGGAGTTCAAATACTTCTGCCGCGCGTTTTGGGTCTTCTTTCAGCAAGCGGAAATAAACATACGGGCCGTCGCAGTGGTTATCAACGGTCAATACCTCTATCGGGAAGCCTTTGTCATGCAGTGCTTTTGTCCTGTCCATGATAAGGTCAAGCGTTTTCCTGCTTTCTTCATGCGAGAGTTCCTGCTCTACCAGTTTTGAGCCGCGCCCGGCGTAAACAAGGTGGTAGAAGCAGACGCGTGGGATTTTCTCTTTTTCAAGCAGGTCGAAAATGGCAGGAATGTCCTTCACGTTTTTCTTATTGATCGTAAAGCGGAGACCTACTTTAACGCCTTCCGCAAGGCAGTTGCGCATCCCGTTAAGCGCGGCGTCAAAAGCGCCTTTCATACCCCTGAATTTATCGTTCGTCTCTCGCATCCCGTCCAGCGATACGCCCACATACGAAAGACCGATATCCTTGAGAACTTTTGCCATTTTCCTGTCTATCAGCGTCCCGTTTGTGGATATGACGGCTCTCATTCCTTTTGATCTTGCATACTGGGCAAGCTCGGGAAGGTCCTTTCGCATGATAGGCTCGCCGCCTGAAAAAAGGATTACCGGTGCACCGAATTGCGCCAGGTCGTCTATGAGGTCTTCTCCCTGCTCCGTTGTAAGTTCATTTTTATACTCGATGTCCTTTGACTGCGCATAACAGTGGACGCATTTAAGGTTGCAGCGCCTTCCCATGTTCCAGACAACGACCGGTTTTTTATCTTTTGAGAATTGCAATAAGTGCGAAGGAAGTTTGCTTGAGTCCCGCCCGTACCTCAGGGCATCTGAGGGCTCAACAGTCCCGCAGTAAAGTTTTGAAATACCTATCATCTTTTTATTTCTCCAGTGTTCGTAATGTTACGAATTAATTTTATATATAGATATGGTCACTCGATTAAATTTATCAGTAGTCCTTTATTTTCATCAATTTTGATCTCTATAACGGATGTACTATCCACAAGCTCCTTTTCAATAAATATATTGATTCCGCCCTGCGTAAAAGTAACATCACCGGCAAGCGCTTTTTTCACAGGGGTAATCTCAAAACGCTTGCAGCATCCGCCACCGCCTGTAAATATACGCATTGCGTATGCATTCTCTTTTAGCAGTTCTTTTTTTAAGAGTTGGATGGCTTTCCCGTCTATAAAAAGCTTGCTCATTTTTATTCCTATTTTCTCTATCTCAATATAATTACCTGCGCCTTCATGGAGTTTGCTACAAGACAACGTTTTTCAGCATTTGCGAGTATCATCCTGATTTTTTCCAGGTCTCTTTTTTGATTTGAAATACTATCGATATTGCCATACGCATTGGTTGAGTATAAATTAAATCAAGCGCTAAGTCACGATTGTATCTGAAGTTTTGTGATATAGATACCATGAAAGGAAATAAGTGATTATGGTAACGCCTAACACTCCTATCAGCCAGAAAAACGCTATGGAGGCGAAAAAGTTATTCAATAAATGCAGGGCCACTGCAATCAGGTAAAAGGATACCGGTCTTTTTGTTGCGATGCCATAGGCTGTAATCGAAGTGCTTGATGCATGAAAGAAAATTGCAGGTAATCTGACAGATACAGGGACTCCCTCTACAAAAACATAGAGTAAAAATTCAGTAATACCGAATCCCAGGCCGGTCAAAAAACCGAGAGTAAAAATTGATTTTTCAGTTTCTCCATGGCGATAGAAAAGAGGGTAAACTTTTGCAAATTCCTCAATAAAAGGTGTAAAGAGAGCGGTCGAGCATAATGCAGAATAAAACGCAGGCAATAAAAAGCACGCATGGCTTGAGAACACATTGACATAGAGGGTAATAGGAATACTGACAATTATTCCTGATAAGCAAAAGAAAAGTTTCTCTTTCAATCCAGGTTTATGGATGGGTATTATGACTTCGTTATTTTCTGCCATTTCAAAATACTCCCTCAAACTATTATTGACTTACAATTATTTGTAGTTGTCCTGTTCAAACAATTCGCGAAGTTAACGCAAGATTTTACAAATAATAATACAATTTTCGACGCTTCAATAATCCCGAACAGCCAATTTATTAGAAAAAAGAGGCGCCCCCCCGCGCTCGTTTGCCGGCACCGTTTGTTTGCGGGACGGGGGCTGGAATTCCATGATGCGCCTGATTTTTATAAATTCAGTGCAATTAATATTCGGCGCTTTACTTAGAGATGATGGTCGTTGCACTTCCGAAAAAAACAAAACCGCAAATAAACGCGGATAAACGCAGATTTAATGCATTAGCGCTTCTAAAATATCGAACTACTTCTTTCTTTCAGACCAATTCAAACTGTATGAACTAAGCAAAAAGTATAAAGATTTGCACAGATTTAAGATAAAGATAAAGAGATAATAAACAAAATCATTAACAGTATATATCTGTTTATCATCTTTACAAAGGACATTTGAATGAAAACTAAGTGCCCATGCGCCTCCAGGCGCGGACGCTGAACTGGATGCGCTGATGCCGGCTTTGCTGGATAAAGCATTTAAGGGAGAGATGTGAATAAATCTATAAAAAAGGCAAAAGAGCAGGTTGTGGAAGAATAGATAGAAATCATGCCAAATACAAAGTAAATTTTTGTAGATATGCGGATGACTTCATCGTTACTGCAAAAACTGAGGAAATTGCAAGAGATGTTAAGGAACTGATGAAAAATTTCCTGAAGGATAGAGGTTTGGAATTTTCTGATGAGAAAACATTGATAACCCATATTGATAATGGCTTTGATTTTCTTGGATGGAATTTCAGAAAATACAAAGGTAAACTTCTTGTCAAACCATCGAAGAAATCCATTGATAAAGTTACTGAAAAAATCAGCAACACAATCGATAAGGGAAAAACATGGAAACAAGAGGAACTGATTAATGCCCTTAACCCTATAATAACAGGCTGGTCTAACTATCACCAATCAGTTGTGTCCAGTGAAATATTCAACAAACTTGATTCAAGAATCTGGAACATGCTCTGGCATTGGGCTAAAAGAAGACATCCTCATAAATCCAGATATTGGATTGCTAATAAATATTGGCACTCTGATGGAAAGAGGAAATGGATATTTTCTGAGGGAAATAAACAACTGAACCTTCTATCTGATACAAAGATAGTCAGACATACGAAATTGAAGTTAGACATGAACCCCCATCTTGATGAAGACTATTTTATCTTGAGAAAGATAAAATTGGGAGTCAAGAAACTAACAAACCTAGCAAACCGAGTGTGGGATAAGACAAAGAAAGATTGGCAACCTGAAACTGAGACCATGATAAATAATTGCTGCCCAATTTAAAGGGTTATCAAGTGCTTGAGCCGTATGCGGTGAAAGTCGCATGTACGGTTCTTAGAAGAGA
>CABMII010000076.1 GCA_902386255.1 uncultured archaeon | reverse complement strand
TTGCCCTTTTACTTGATAAATGACTTGGTTTTATGTGGAAGCGATTTATGGCGGTTGATTTGTTACCAGATTGTTCTGGTTCTCGTCGTGAAAAATTACAGAATCACTGAATTTTTGGATTGTGCCGAGTAATAATTATTTATTATATTTTTTAAATCATTTATTGTTATACTTGTAATCTCTGTTTCTAAAAAGAATGCTTTTTCGAAAAAATGTTTGAAAATATTAGCATAAATAGTACATTCAGCAGGCCCTCTTGTTGATTTTGATTCTAAATATAATAATTTATTACCATTATTAATTAATATATTTTTTTCATTTTCTTCAGATAAAATATAATTGATTTCAATTTCTTTATCGCTAACTTGCGGCTCAATTTCCAATATTGAACTATCAGTTTTTTTTATAGAGGGAGCAACAAAAGACACAATCTTATGAATTCCATCATCCCACGAAGGAAACATATCAACCCGATGATGTTCATTGAGTTTTTCATGGGAAGGATGACAATCATTTAATCGAATCGGTATAATATATATATCTTGTTCAGGAAATTCATCGCGGATTTCTAAAGCTAGAGTTATTTCTTTCTGAACAAATCCTTTTTTTGTTTCACTATTCGATGAAAGAACGGCCAAAAAATAGCGGCATTCTTTAATAGCTTTTTTAATTGTTGGTTCCCATTTTTCACCGGGTCGAAGCGAATCAAAGTCGACCCAAATATTTATTCCTTGTTTTTTCAAATCCTCAAATATTTTCTTGGCATTTTTCAGGTCTTCTTTTGCATATGAAAGAAAAACTAATGGCTTTTTAGACATCTTAAATCTTTAAGAGGAAGTCATAATATAAAGGTTTGCTTTTTACAATTATGAATGTAGCAGTGGTTTTGTTCGTCTTTTTAGCGCCTAAAATTTTTGTGTAGATGTTGTTTTGAAATCTTCGCGCTTTTAGGAGCATAAAACCTCATTGTCTACATTCAAAAACCTTGGACATAAGACAAAAAGCCTGAATATACCGATTTTACACAGCGGGTACCCCAGAATCACCCTCGTCCCAATAGTACTTCAACTTGCAGCTATGCTGCGCCGTGACAAAATATGCCTCCTCAAGTGTTTTCCCGGCTGCGAAAGTGCCGTGGGCAAAAACGATAACGCCTTCGTGGTATTTTAGCGCTCCGTTATCCGCAAGTTCTTTTGTACCGAAGCCGCCCCTTAACCTGGAATCTAATCTAACCACATTTACCACAAATCTTATAATTGATGTAGATGATATCATACATGCAGGTGTCGATGATGACTGGATATGTTAGAACAACAATAAAATTAAGAGAAGATGTTTATCAAACGCTTAAGGAAAGTGGAGCCAAAAACATATCAGAAAAAATAAATGAAATTTTAATCAAAATGCTTTTCAAAGAGAAAAAAAGCCTTTTCGGAACAATGCAGAAAACCGATTTATCAGACCTCAGGGACCATGAGGACCGGTTATAATGATGCTCGATTCCTTTGCATGGATGGAATATTTCATGGGGACGCCGAAAGGTGAAAAAGTTAAAAAATTGGTGGATGACGACTCACAATTATACACTTCTCCGATAATAATAGCAGAAATATACTCCAAATCCCAGAGAACTGATGGAAAAGCCGAGGAGAGAAAGGATTTCATAACGAAAAGATGCGCTGTAGTAGCCCTGGATGTGAACATCGCGGTCGAAGCTGCAAAAATACATGCCGAGAATAAAGTTAAAACCCCGGATTTCGGTCTTGCCGATGCAATAATACTTGCATCAGCCCGGAGCAGGAAAATAAAGGTATTGACCGGAGACCCACATTTTAAAAATTTCAAAGATGCTGTTATGTTGTGATTTTTCAAACGAGGCTCTGTGGCGGTTACCCCGGAATCCTCCTCGCCATATCGCAAAAATACTTCAACTTGCAGCTATGCTCTATCTGCGCCGTGACAAAATATGATTCCTCAAGTGTTTTCCCGGCTGCGAATGTGCCGTGAGCAAAAACGATAACGCCCTTGTGGTCTTTTAGCGCTCCCGAAGTGTTCTCCGCAAGTTCTTTTGAACCGAAACTGCCCTTCACAACAGGAATCTCATGCAGGATATACTGCCCTTCGTTGTCAGGAGGTATTATCTTATCATTTCCAAGCAGCGACTCGATGACCGAAAATGCGGGATGGGCGTGGATAACCGCAAGCTCCGCTGTATTTTTATAAATCGCCCTGTGAATCGGGCTTTCAGATGAAGCGACAGGGCTTGAAGGCTTATCGATATCCACCTCCACAACGCTGTCCTCGTTTATTTCATCAAGAGGCTTACCGCTCTTTGTGATAAGCATCCTGCGGCCTGAGCGCACGCTCATGTTCCCGAAGTTCGACTCAACAAGCCCGCGCTCCACGAGTTTCTTGCCGAATTTTGCCATGGCCTGCCACCTCAAATTCCTCAGTGAATTTTCAAACATTTCATTTCCTTTTGAAAAAAAGCCACGAATCCTTTCCCCTGAATTTGGTTTTTATCAGGGCGTACCTGCCTGTTAATTTCCTGCCCTTAAGTTCAAAGAGCAGCTCATTATCCTTCTCGCTTTCAAGAATGAATTCGCCTTTATCCCATATCTGCACAGTCCCCGCGCCGTACATCCCCTCAGGTATCGTGCCTTCAAAATCCGCATATCCAAGCGGATGGTCTTCAGTCTGGATTGCAAGGCGCTTTTCACCCTCTTTGACCGGCGGCTCCTTTGGAACAGCCCACGAGCGAAGCACTCCTCCCATCTCAAGCCGAAGGTCATAATGCAAATGCCTGGCATCGTGTTCATGGACTACAAAAATATTCCCCTCATGCTGTTTAGCGCCGCCTTTCGGTTCAGGCGATTTTGAAAAATCCCTCAATTTATGATATTCATCAAGCTGCATAACATCACCCGAAAGTAAATGCGCTCGGGCACACCTTACTTAACACGCAGATTTCACACTTTGGTTTCTTTGCCTCGCAGACCTGTCTTCCGTGCTGTATAAGCAGTAGTGCGAAAATATCCCAGTCATTTTCCGGGATGATTTTCATTAGGTCAATTTCAATCTTTTCAGGGTCGGTATTCGCTGACAGGCTAAGCCGCGAAGATAACCTTTTCACATGCGTATCCACCGCAATGCCCTCAATTTTCCCGAATGCGCCTGATAATACGATGTTTGCCGTCTTCCTGGCAACTCCCGGCAGCGTGATAAGGTCTTCCATCGTGTCAGGGACTTTTGAATTGAAATTTTCAACCAGGATTTCGCACAGTTTTTTAATGTTCTTTGCCTTGTTCCTGTAAAAACCAGTTGAGTAGATGTCTTTTTCAAGCTCTTCCTGCGGGGTTTTCACATAATCCTGCGGAGTCCTGTACTTTTTGAAAAGGGTTTCTGTGACCTTATTTATCTGCTTATCCGTGCTTTGCGCCGAAAGGATTGTGGCAACCAGGAGTTCAAGGGGATTTGAAAAATCAAGAGCTATCTTTACATCCGGATACTCTTTTTTCAACAGCGCAATAATCTCATCAACTTTAGCCATGTTTTCTATTATCAACTGCAAAATAGTTAAGAGTTTTGACCGATACATATAAATTGAAGTATGTTAAATTAAAATTTAACTAAATCAAGTGGAGGTAAAATTTATGCCAAAGAAAACAATGTCCAAATCTACCACGCCCGCGTCTTCATGGTGGAAAGAAAGAAGTAAAATCGTAGCAAAGACAACAGAATCCAAACCCGCAAAAACGAAGGCAAAAACAAAGAAGACTAAGAAAGCGGGCAAAGCTGAAAAAGGCGAGATGTATTATTGTGAAGTCTGCGGAAGCGAGGTCGTCTGCGTAGAAGACAGCGCGGGTTCAATTCTCTGCTGCGATGAACCAATGTGCCTCGTCTGCTGATTAGACCAAATTTTTATTTTTTGTTTATTTTTACTTTTCCCTGATTACTTAATCTGCCACCGGCTCGGGTATTTCAATCCTGAAAGTTTGCTGCAATCCCCTCCTTTCTTCTGGATGAGGATTTTGAAGGTTTCTCCCATCTCCATCATCAGGTTCTTTACTGGCAGCATTTTTTTAAGATAATTTTCAGGTTCATTTTCCTGAAGCTTTTCCAGGTATTCTTCAATCCCAAGCCCTATCAGGAAATGCGACTGGTCTGTGAAACCGCATAGCTTCAGCCCGTTTTTGCTGCCCCAGTGTTCTAGCGCCGAGAAATTCACATGGGAGGTAATATCCTGCTCTCCGATATGCTCAAACGGCGTCTCATTCGTGGTATGATTATAATAGCACATCAAGGTCCCCCTGTTCCTGTAATCCCGGTATAATTCAAAAGATGGGTAACCGTAATCTATTGTAATGACAAATCCTTTTTTTAAGGAAGTCCCGATTTCTTTTTCCCATTTTATCGCGTCAAGGTTTACCTCAGTCCTGTACCCTTGCGGTAAAACCACATCAAGTTCATCAAAATAATTTCTAAGCTCGCTTGATGCGGGTTTCAATATCTCAATAAAACCGTTCTCATAACCAACAAAGATCTCCATCAGTTCATTTTCCATCACAACGATGTGCACGGGAAACGCATCCGCAAGCTCGTTTGAGAAAATGCATCCCGTAATTCCCTGAAGCTCATTTATGGAATCATGCCAGGTAACTTTTTCTCGAAGTAACTTTCGTTGTTCCCTGCGCATTGCCGGGCTTTTTTCGATTATGCAATAATTGAGGTCGTTATACAGTTCCTTATTTTTTTTTAGATATGCAAGGACATCACCGGAAAGAAGACCCATGCCCGCTCCCATCTCTACGACTGTGAACTCTCTTTCGCCTAGGATGCGCCACATCTCTTCAAGCTGCCTGCCTATTATTTCCCCCAAAACAGGTGTCAGGTTGGGACTTGTGTAATAATCCCCGGTTTTCCCGATTTTATTCCTGGAAGAGGTATAATAACCAAGCTCAGGATAATACAGCGCCATTTCCATAAAATCACGAAAAGAGATAGGGCCAATTTGTCGGATTTTTTCTTTTATGATTTCGGATAGCGACATAGTGCTTGTATTTACTTGCCGGTGTAATAAATCCTGTATATCTTCCCTGCATTATCATCGCTCACAAAAAGTGAGCCGTCGTTCGCGACGATTATATCCACAGGTCTTCCGAGCACATTATTCCCTGAAAGCCAGCCGGTTGCGAAGTCCTTTACGGTAAAGTCATTCATGTTTATTACTACAATCTTGTAACCTGTCGGCACTTTGCGGTTCCATGAACCATGAAAAGCAACGAACAGGCTGCCCCTGTATTCGGCTGGGAAACTGTTGCCGTAATAAAAAGCAAGACCCAGGGGCGCAGAATGCGCCTGCAGGTCTATGAAGCTTGGCGTTTTATCCTCGCAGGGATTGCGAATATAAACCCTCTTATCAAAATCCGTGTCATGGATATTCTTGCCGTAGCATATCGGCCAGCCGTAGTCTTTTCCCTCCTCAACGAGATTTATTTCATCAGGCGGTATGTCTTCGCCGAGATGGTCGCGCCCGTTTTCCGTCGCGTACATTTTGCCAGTCAGGGGATGGAATACAAATCCCACCGCGTTTCTAAGACCACTTGCAAAAACACTGCAGTTTGTTCCATCGAGGTTACATCTCGTAATTGCAGCCCTGCGCTCATCCTGCTCGTAGCACACGTTGCATGAAGAGCCTATGCTTATGTATAAACTGTTGTTGTGGACTTTTATTGTCCTTGTAAAATGACCTCCTGTGGGCAGGTTATTGACAAGAACCGCAAGCGTATTCCTGTCTGCGACCGGGCTGTTCTCGATTGGTTTTACCCGTATCACCCTGTTTTCCTCGGCGATGTAAAACCAGCCATCGTAGTGGTCTATTCCGTGCGGGTTGTTGAGCCCATCGATGAACGTTATAGTTTCATTGGTTTTGTTATCGCCTTCCTTAAACGGAAGCGCAACAACTCTTCCCTGGCTTGGTATGGTGACGAACAGGACGTTATCCAGAAAAAGCATCATTCTCGGGCCCGGATTTGTGCCCGGGTATGAAACCGGGCTTCCTCCAAGGTTGTCTGCAAAAACTTCTATACCGAATCCCTGCGGAAGGTTAATTTCAAGAGATTCGGATTTTACTGACGGTTTGATGCCCAACTGGGAAATTATTGTACCTGCGGCTATTGCAATTAAGACAATCAATATCCCTACAATTTTCCAGTTCATAGCTCCTCATCAACTCGCTTTATTCGCATACCCGCTCATGAAGTAATAACTATTATCTTACATATTAACGCTAACGCCTATTACAGTACTTCCGAATACCCTGACTTCCGAACAAAAGATCATATTCAGCCATAGACTCCATAAATCAACCGTAAAATATAATTATGATATTATCCCATCTAAAAATATAGAGGGGATAATAAAATG
>CABMII010000075.1 GCA_902386255.1 uncultured archaeon | reverse complement strand
TATGTGCTTGAATATATTGGGCGCCTTAAATTCCAAGGAGAAGCATACGAACCAAGAAACGGCGAAATAAGATATGCATTTTGAGAACAGTTGAGCATTAAATTGCCCCGTTAGGGGCTTTCTTGATGACGATAATGGGCATAAAATTTTGGCTTTTTTTACATTAAAGTTTGACAGAATTGAAAAAACTTTATTGGGAGATACAATTTTCGATTATGAATCTGATGATAAATTCAAATCAGTTTATTACATTGTTTTTTTAGCGAGAGATGATGATGCACCAAGAGTCAATCTTTGTGGAAGTGATTTATTGGATGCTGCCATTGAACAAATAGACCATACAAGGAATAGGGTAGGTGGTATAAATATAGTTATGATAGATGCCTGCAAAGAAAAAGTTTGTAAAATTTACGAAGAATATGGTTTTACTAAAATTCCCGCAATAGGTGAAGTCAATCTAATTACACATTTCTTTTTGAAACTGGAAAAATGATGGTTTTTCCCAATATGTATATATATACATAAATTAGATTTAGTATTGGTGATAACATGGCAAGTGAATATCTATACGGTAAGTTACCACTGTTTGATGCTAAAGAGTTTGACCGTTTTGTGCGAGAAGCACCGGAACATGTTGTAAAACACAATTGCATTCAAACAAAAAAGTCAGAAAAAATTCATTAAGAGCCTTATTTAATTTCTTAGTGGAATCTCTTCTTTAAGGTATATTACCTATACGCAAACCTATTTCCCATTCTCATTTCCTGACCTTCTCCCCTATCACGACCTCATTCCCGAATCCGAATACATGCAGCGTCCTGTTCCCGCTCAGCCCTTCTTCGAGTTTTTTTCTGAAATCCCAGTATTTCTCAGGCTCAATGTCAAAACGCAAAACGACTTTCCCGGCTTTTTCCAACTTTAATATCTCCTTCATCTTCACGATATCCCATTCGGTTTTACCCGAAACGCGGTACGTATCTTTAATAAACGGCGACACGATAAGCCCTGATGAAGTCAAAAGAGTGCGTTTCTCATCGCTTTTATAGAAGAAAATATCCTTCCCCGATTCTTTTATTGCCTGCGCCAGCTCATTTAAGAGTTCAGCTTTCACGACAGACGGTTCAGGCTCATACACATACTCGCGCAGCGTGCCGGTTTCAATAGACGGCGCATCAGAAGAATAGAGTTTTGCCTCGCCAGGGAGAACAACCGCGCTTCGCTCGCATCGCTTTAAAGAGCCAAAATAAAGAGTCAGCCTGTTCAATTGCCCGTTCAATGACAGGTACTCCCGCTCACAATCAAGGGCAATCCGCTCAGGCGGCATCTGCGGCGGGGCATGGAATGCAAGTTCAGGCGTGATATCGGAGTATAGCTTTATTATCTCGGTAATCGGGGGCTCAAGATTTTCAAGTGTGCGCTCTTTCTCGGATATTGGCCGCGCCGGGTCTGAAAAGACAATATCCGCATCAGAAACCTGCGATTTTACGTTTTCGGACAGTGCATCCCCGAGGATAAACTCGACATTATCGACATTGTACAACCTGCAATTTTCTTTTGCGTATTCAAGCTTTTCAGGATTCCTCTCGACTGCATATACCTTTTTACATTCCTTCGCAAAGAAAATCACCTGCCCCCCGATTCCGCAGCCGAGGTCTGCAATGACATTAGTTTTTAGCCTTTTTGCAATATACCTGGCAACGATTTCGGGAGTGGAAAGCTGCAATCCTTCTTTATTTGAAGCAATCGGTCTTGTGAATTTAATAGTGCGTTTATCCCGCGTCATATTTTTCATCATATTGGTTGGTTCATATTTATGTTATATCCAAAAAATGATTAATTTCGTACAAAAACGAACATATTTATATTACTAAAACAATTTACAAATCATGGATAAGAGCCGGACTACGGTAATTCTGTCTACCGATAATGGTATGGTAGCTCTTGACAGTCCGGTTAAGTTAAAAATCTTAAAACTTCTTGAAAATGGCACAAAATCTTTTGATGAACTTGTTGAAAAATCCAATAAGGCAAAATCCACCATTTCGGTGCATCTGCATGACCTTGAGGAACTGAACCTGATACAGGAAAAAACATTCCCGAATGACAAGCGCAAGAAATATTTTGTGTTGAATACCCTTTACCTGGCATATTCTGAAACTCCTTTACGCCATCAATATAACTCGCATCTGGACAATCTTGCTCTTTCGATATTGAATGGGGATTCTTTTAAAGATAAACTTTTTTGCACATTCAGGTTCGGTATGGAAGCATTTGGCATTGACCCGAAGCCGATATTGAAACAAATGGGAATGGATATAGGTATTAAAATCGGGCCGGCTTTCAGGTCCGAAGATTGCGACGGGATTTTAGATGAACTTACTGTTTTTTGGGAACACCATGAGCTGGGGGAAATGTCTTCTATCGAAGCCGACAGCCCGACCCTGGTGGTCAGTAATTGCCATCACTGCAGTAAGATGCCCAATGTCGGGAAAACATTATGCTCGATGGACGAGGGGATTATTGAAGGGATTTTTTCAAGCAAATTGAACCGCAGTTGCAATGTCAAAGAAACCGAATGCTGTGGAACTGGGCATGATCATTGCAAATTCGTGGTTGAAAAAAAATAATAGCAGACATTCTATCATTTTGTTTGATAGTTATCTTTGTCCTTTTCCCGGTGTCCTTGGAGGCATATACGGGACAGGAATGAATTCCACTGAAGGACGGCGCTGTCCTGCCTGCGGATACAATTCCATCAGGTCGTAAATCTCTTTTGGTACCTGGTCATTTACCGGCAAGCCCAGAGCCTTTGCCTGTTCAAAGTCAATCGGATAATCATGCGTCCATCGCCCTTCGCTCAATGTCCTGGCAAGTTCATCCGCCTTTTCTTTCCCGTGCTGTTCAAGTAGGAGATTATAAACGGTATTATAAACCTGGTCAATGGCTTTCCTTGCCACGTCGCCCAGGATAAGGATATGGTCATCACGGTTCGGATTGGGCGTTTCCAGCGCTTTCAGGATCGAAGCTGCTGGATAGTAGCTCTGCTGGCCGCCCAGTTGCGGGTCAACCGGGCCGAGCACGGCATTATTATCGAGAACTATTTCGTCTGCAGACAGCGCTACAAGAGTACCGCCTGACATTGCATAATGGGGAATGAATACCGTTACTTTGCCAGCATGGCGTTTCAAGGCGCAGGCTATCTGTTCTGCTGCAAGGACAAGCCCTCCGGGCGTATGCAGGACGAGGTCGATGGGCATCTCAGGCGGTGTCAGGCGGATAGCCCGGAGCACTGCTTCGGAATCCTCGATGTCGATATAACGGGCAATCGGAATGCCGAGGAAACTCATTGTCTCCTGGCGGTGTATCATCGTGATAACCCGGGACTGGCGCTTTTTTTCCATGACCCGTATGGTCGCCATCCGCTGTCCTGTAAGGATGCGCCTTTGCATGAACGGGATAAAGAAGGAGAGAAGAATCAGTATCCACACCACGTTCAATAAGTCGCTGATATTGATATTCCCGATTTGCATTTCAATTCACCTTCCCGGATGATATATATTTTTATTTCTCAAGTTTCCTCGGATACGAGGTCAATACCTTGTAACCTTTTTCAGTTACCAGCACGGTATCTTCAACCCTCACGCCGAAGTCGCCAAGGTAAAGTCCGCAGTTGCCTATGGATATTACTACGTTTGCAGGAAGCGGCGGTGCTTCTTTCTCCCCGTGGAAGAAAGCATGTCCGGGCGGGAGGGGCGCTTCCTCGAACTCGATGCCCACACCATGGATTGGTGGTCCGAAGATATGCTTCTCATGCCCCGCTTCTCTTAATACTCTGTGAAGCGTCTCCTCAAGTTCAGCCACCCCAACTCCAGCCTTTACTTTTGAAATTGTTACCTGCTGGGCCTCAAGATACAGGTCGTATGCTTCCTGCTGCTCTTTCGTAGGGTTTCCCACGCAGACGGTGCGGCACATATCAGCGCTGTAGCCGTTAACAATGGGATGGATATCTATCATCACAAGATCGCCTTTCTTTAGCTTTCGAAGCGTGGGAAGCCCATGGGCTATATTGGTACGCGGCCCCGAGCATACGTATGTCCGCCAGAACTCTTCTGCGCCTGCATTCCTGAATGCATACTCAGCCTCGGCAGCCACCTGGCTCTCTGTCATGCCAGGTTTCAAAGCCTCGACAGCCGCTTCCATCCCCTTATCTGCAACTTTTGTAGCTTCATTGATGAGCTTGATTTCCCCGTTATCCTTGACCAATCGTAATTCTGACATTATGGGTGTGGCATCTTTGACCTCAATACCTTCCGGCTTGGCATGCGGATGTGTGAACATTCCCATCATGGATTTTGTAAGGAACGTGTACTCAAGTGCTACAGTCCCTTTACTGATACCGAATTGTTCAAAATAATGATGGATGGCATGGATCATTCCAACCTCGTTCTCAAATCCCACAATATTATCAAATCTGGCAAGCGACCTGACTTCCTTTACATCCGTTTTGGGCACGCCCAAGGCTACTTTCCCATCATTGGTTATCATGGCAAACGCGCATAAGCGCCCATCTCCGGTAAGATAAAACATGTTGGCAGGCTTTGCCAGCAAAAGCGCATCGATACCTTCAGATTTCATCAAACGGCTGCATTTTTTCAAACGCTCTTCATACGGACCGCTCATTTCTTTTACCTCCTTACTCTACAACTCTCGCTTTATGGGATTTATCCGGCATCAAACAATTTTCTTCCCATTCTCATATACATGGATGCAGAGCGCGGGACAGCTTTCTGCTGCATCGATATTGCATTCCACGTCATCTATCTCTCGTTCTTCGTTCTCTCCTGATTTTTTTGACCCCTTTAAATAGGAGAAGCCGTCATCAGCCATCTCCCAGAATTCAGGGCAGATGTTGACGCAGCTCTCGCATGATATGCATAAAGGCCTTTCAATCCCTACCTTGAATTTTGCCATATCCCACTCACTTCATGAGTTTTCTCATGGCGTTCTTGCAGACATTAACACCTGGCGCGCCTGCGGTCACAAAGACCACGCCAAGCGTATCAAGAATCTCAGCTTTGGTAGCGCCGTGGTGAAGCGCGCTTTTCATCTGCATTTCCACGCAGTCAGGACACAGTCTTCCCGCCACTACTGCAAGCCCCATCAATACTTTTATCTTTGCTGAGAGAGCCGAATCGATCCACATGGCTTTGTCGCTTGCCCGGTACAGCTTAAACCATTCAGGCGCTTCTTCTCCTATAAGCTGCATTATCTCTGGCGTAAATCCCATACTTTCTTTTGCGAATTCAAGCTGTTCTTTAACTTCTTTTTTCTCCATGTTCATTCCTCCTTAACAATATTTTATTGGCAGAATATCCGATAACAGTGGAAATCGACAGCTAAAGCAATGTTAACCCGGATTTTTGAAGATTATACTGTCTAACCTCCCAGTATCAATATTAAATCGTGAACGTATTAATAACTTTTTACATAAGAAAGGGAAAGTTGGAGAAAAAAGAATTTATTGATTGCACAGTATCGAATAACTTAAGTTAATACTTTTGCAAACTTGTTAACAGGACATGCCTTCAAGGCCGCAGTACTTATTGACTATAGGACAGTTGTAAAAATTCTCCGTATCACAAAATTCTGTAATCTCAGCCTGCACTGGCTTGTGGTATTTCGGGTCAAGCATACAGCGTGCGTTTTTGAAATGCTGGCAAACCATAAGGTTACCTCCGATTTTCATACTGTCGGGCGTATTTATAAACTTAATCTTGGCCTGATACAGAAGTGATATCTAAAAGTTTATGCCTTATAAATAAGATATACCTTAGTATGAATTTGAGGAAGATGTTAGCGCCAATTCGCAGGGAAGCAGAAGATAAGGGCATTAATGAAAAAGATGTTGAAACTGAAATCGCAGCTCATAGAGCGCGAAAAAGCCTGGCGTGATAAAAATAGTACTCGAAACAAATGTATGTTTTGATCTGCGCTTAGGAATGTCTTAATAAATTCAAGATGAGCTGTGAAAATACTCCCACACCCTCTCTGCATCCTTCTTCGTAATCCCCCGCACTTTCCCAATCTCCGAAACTTCCGCCTTCTTCAACATCTCAACAGACCCGAAATACCGCAAAAGAGCGCGTTTCTTCTTGTCCCCGATTCCCGCTATCTCATCAAGCGCCGACTCCCGAAGCTTTTTTCCCCTCAATTTCCTGTGGTACCCGAGGGCGAACCTGTGCGCCTCATCCCTTATCCTCTGTAATAACTGAAGCGCAGGCGAGTCTTTTGGCAACACGACAGGCGTCTCTCTTTCAGGGAGAAAAACATACTCAAACTCCTTTGCCAGCGCCGCTGTATTTAGCTTGAGCCCGATTCCTTCAAGCGCAGACAATGCAGCATTAAGCTGCCCTTTTCCTCCATCAACCAAAACAAGGTCAGGCATTTTTTTCCCTTCCTCTTTCCTGCGCGAGTATGCGCGTCCCACGACCTCTCCCATCATGGCAAAATCATCCGCACCTTCAATCGTTTTTATCCTGAACCTGCGGTAATTTTTCTTATCTGGCTCGCCATTTGTAAATGCAACAAGAGAACCGGTTGCACTGGTGCCGCTGATATTTGAAATATCAAATGCTTCTATCAATAAGGGCGCAGCAGACAGGGAAAGGGCTTTCTGCAGGTTAAGAATCGCTTCATTTTTGTCTTTGCTTTCCGCGGCCACTTTCATATTCAGGAGCATCCTGGCATTTTCCTGCGTGAGGTTCATCAACCCTTTTTCGATTTTGTTTTTTGGTGTTTTGAGCTTTGTCTCCTTTTCCTTGAGCCATCGCAATATCGCCTCGTCTTCAATCTCAACCGGGATTATGATATCCTGCGGTGGTTTAATGTCCTGATA
This sequence comes from uncultured archaeon, assembly GCA_902386255.1. Lineage (GTDB taxonomy): Archaea > Halobacteriota > Methanosarcinia > Methanosarcinales > Methanoperedenaceae > Methanoperedens. The sequence continues at coordinate 20,399 of CABMII010000075.1, read as the reverse complement.
ATACTGTTTTATGAAGCTCGACAGCACTTCTGCCTCATCCGAGCCAGCCGTATTCAGTGAAAATGTTTCCCGCCCTTTGAGCTTGCCCTCGCTTATGTGGAATACCTGCATGCTGCCAATATTGCCGGAGATGGCGTAAGCGATTACATCCTGCTCTTTTTTGCCGGGCGCATTCACGCGCTGTCGGAGAGACAGTTCTTCCAGCGCATTGACCTGGTCCCGGATGCGGGCCGCCGCCTCGTATTCCTGCGCCTCCGAGAGCCTGGTCATCTCTTCTTTGAGCAACCTTATTAACTGGCTTTGTTTCCCTTTCAGGAAGTCGGTGACATTCCTGATGATATCGAGATATTCTTCTTTTGTCACCTCACCTAGACACGGGGCTGCGCATTGTTTTATATGATAGTTAAGGCACGGGGGGCAGGGCAGTTTCTTCTTGCACCGCCTGATACCGAAACTTGATGCCATCCTAATCAGCTCTCTCACAGCCTTTGAACTCGGGTAAGGACCGAAGTATTGTGCCCCGTCCTGCTCTCTTCTCCGTGCAATGCAGATGCGGGGGAAATCCTCATTTGTAATCTTGATAAAAGGGTACGCCTTATCATCCCTGAGTCGCACATTATAGCGCGGCCTGTGTTCTTTTATGAGGTTTGATTCAAGGACGAGCGCCTCGACCTCATTCCCAGTAACGATATAGTCAAGCGCTTCGATATTCTGCACAAGCATTCTTGTTTTAGGCGATCCCTGCTCCCTGAAATACTGGCTCACCCTGTCCCTTAGCGATGCGGCTTTTCCAACATAGATTACCTGCTCATCCTTATCTTTCATCAGGTAAACGCCAGGAGAATCCGGAAGCTTCCTTGCATCTTCAATAGTTGTCATTTCTCTATTTGATTAATAGACGCCTGCACAATAATTTTTTCGTATTGAAAATCAGGAATCTGGCAAAAATGAAAAGTGGGCTTTCGGATAGGGGGGAATTAAAACATAATCGAACTGAATAAGAGATACCACCACCCCCCAACCCGCCCAAGCTTGTCTATAAATCGACAAGTTTATACATAAATTTTAATGTATTTAACATTTGCGGTTAAGCTCCAGTTTTTTAATTCAGACGTTCAAAAAAAAGATAAGATTATATAACATTGAAGTGATAATTACGCCTATGCCAGGTAGTATTCTTGATAAGATATTTGGAAATACAGCTCAACTAATTGTTCTTGAATATTTGCTCAACAATAAGGACAATGACACCTACCTGTCAGGGATTGCAGCCGAAACAGGTCTTTCGCATTCGACGGTATCAAGGGTTATCGAGCCTCTTCTGGAATTGAAAATCATAAAAGAAACTCCTCTTGGCAAACAGATCAGGGTTTTCAGGTTAAACAACGATAACGAACTCACAAAATATCTTCTTAAGTTCAATAATGATTTGAAAAACATGATGAATGGTGGTAAAAAACATGAGTAAAGATTCAATTGATGATAAAATCATTGAATTATTGAAGCATGACGGGACGATATCGAATCTGGAAATTTCAAAAAACCTCGGGATATCCGAAAAAGAAGTTAAAACGAGGATAGGGAATTTATCAGATACAAGGCCAAAAGTGCTGATAGTTGATGACGAAATGGACACGCTCCTTCCTTTAAAGAGGTCTCTTGAAGTTGAGGATTATTTTGTAGTTGAAGCCTTAAACGGCCAGGAGGCACTAAATAAAGTGAAAATCGAGATTCCCGATATAATACTTCTTGACCTGATGCTTCCGGGAATGGATGGCTATGAGGTCTGCTCCCGGTTAAAAAGCAATGCTCTCACAAAGAATATCCCGATAATCATGCTCACAGCCAGAGATGATGTCAAAGACCGGGTGAAAGGTCTTGAAACCGGTGCAGATGATTATGTAGCCAAACCTTTCAATCTTCACGAACTGAAAGCCAGGATAAAAAGTGTGTTGCGGCGTTCAGGAAATATGTAAATCCGGAATCAGGGGGATTTGTGAGGATACGGACTGAACTCATCATTTTTTTTCTTATTATATCCGTGGTACCCCTGTCTGCAGTCGTTTACATGTCATACGATTACAGCAAAGAAGCAATTCGCAACACTGTGATGACAAACCTGCTCGGAGCGACTGAAAATAGCGGTAATGCAATAGATAACTGGATGGACGCGAGAAAAGATGACATCCGCGTGATATCCCGGTCTGAATTTGCAATTAATATGAAAAAAGACGAATTAAGGGAGTACATGTCTGCGTATGAAAGTGAACACGAGGGGGTTTACGAGGAATTCTTTTTACTTGACCTTGATGGAAACATCGTATTTTCGACTCTTAATCGCACAGGAAATGCAGCCCAAGAGCCTTATTTTATCGAAGCCGCGAGAGGAAAACTGTATATTTCAGATGTCAGTCTTTCTGAAATTAACGGATACCCGGAGATAATAGTAACAAACCCTGTCAGGAAGAATGGCTCCATATCAGGAATTTTGGCTGCAAGAGTGAGCATGGAGAACCTGTACAGGATACTGGAAAATATTGATATCGGGAAATCAGGCGAAATATTCATTGTCAATAAAGACGGGGACATCATTTTTCATAGCAACCGTTCTGTGATTTTGCACAAAAATATAAACAACAACTTCGCAGTAAATGAAGTAACTTACGAAAAGAATGGCATAAACGAATATGTGAATTATAAAGGTGAAAAAGTACTCGGTTCATATTACTGGCTGCCGTTATACAGGTGGGGCCTGGTAGTTGAAAAAAATATCGATGAGGCATATTCCGGGGTTTTCAACCTTGAACGCCGGATGTTAAGCATTTCCTCTTTTGCCTTAATCGCCGTGGTTCTCGTGGCGGTTGTTGTTTCCCGAAGAATCACCGGGCCCATAAAATCCCTTGAAGAAGGGGCAACCGGTTTACTTTCCGGGAATTTTAAACCGATACCCGTTTCTTCAGGCAATGAGATCGGGAAACTGACAAAAATATTCGATGATACCGCCCTCGAATTGCTGGAAATCAGGAAAAAACTTGAAGCTAAAATCGATATTGCAAATAAAGACCTTGAACAAAAAAATAAAGAGCTTATTGCTGCAAATGAAGAATTAAAAAAACTGGATGAAATGAAATCGGATATTATCTCTCTTGTCTCTCATGAGCTGAAAACGCCTCTTTCATCTATCAGGATTTCAGCCGAGTATCTTGAATCTGAAGCCAAAAACTATCCGCAAGCCCAGAAAGATATGCTCGGGATAATAATAAGGAATATCGACAGGCTGACACGGTTGATTAACGATATCCTCGACCTGTCAAAGATTGAAGCGGGAAAGATGGAACTCCAGTTAGAGCGTGTGGATATCCGCGATATAGTCAATGCGGCCATTGAAAATACTAAACTTCTTTCCTTGAAAAAGAACATATCAATAACAGCCGACATCCCTGGAAATATATCTCAGGTTATAGGGGACAGGGAAAAGCTTATTATTGTTATGAATAATCTCGTTGAAAACGCCCTGAAATTCACCGCGGATGGCGGAAGTATTCTTTTGTCAGTAAAAGAAGATGCTGACAGTATTGAGGTCACAATGAAAGATACAGGCATAGGAATAGAAAAAGATAAACTCGAAAAAATATTTGATAAATTCTATCAGGTTGACAGCACTTCAAGAAGAAAAATCGGAGGCCTGGGGCTTGGTCTTTCAATAGCAGGCGGGATTATCCGGGCGCATGGCAGTGAAATACATGTGGAGAGCGAGATTGAAAAAGGCAGCACCTTCAGTTTCAGGTTAAAAAAGGCGGGAAAATGAAAAGCTATATTTATACTATCATAATCGGGTTAATACTATTCTCGGCAGGCTTTGTGGTTTATGAAAAATCCCATGCCCAGAAACCAATAAACAAATCAATAAACGTTGTTTCCATGACAGCCGATGAGATGTCGGCAAGTCTTGCTAACGGGACGATTGCAGGTTTTATTTCATGGGAGCCGTATCCTGCAAAAGCAGTAGATGAGGGTTATGGCAGGTATCTTGTTAATTCCTCGGATATCTGGGAGAACCATCCATCGTGCGTTCTGGCAATCTCCGAAGACCTGAAGGATGAAGATATGATAAGAGCGCTTGTGTGGGCTGAGGTAAAGGGCGCAAGATTCATCAACAATCCCTCAAACCGGGAAAAGGTTCTGAAATACGGCCAGGAATTTTCAGGGCTTGACAGGAATGAGGTTTCTTCGGCTATTGATAATACTGTTTTCATCGAATACCCGGATGTAAGCCAGGTAAAAAAAGCCATTGATATACAGGCTAAAGCCGGTACTTTCAAAAATACAATGGAATCGCTCGGGTATAATAACACGGATGAATTTCTATCAAGCCTTTTCGTTGATAAATATTACAACGAGGTCAGCAAAAAGCTCAACGAAAACCCGAACTGGACACCTTCTCCTGTTAACGGGAGTCTCAGGTTCGGATATATCGAGGGGAATATACATTACCTGTCGATGTACATAGCCCAGAAGGAAGGCTATTTCGAAAAGGCGGGCCTTAGTCCGGGGAAAAATGTCCAGTTCACATCATATCGCAGCGGCAGGGCAATAACTGATGCGCTCAAGCACCGCGAGGTTGATGTTGCGACCCTCGGCAGCACAGTTCTCCTGCGGTACAGGATAAACGATAACGGCAGGATACGCATTGTCAACGGGGTTAATACGGGCGGAACATCGCTTGTTGTTAGAGCGGGTTCGAATATCAGCTCAATAGATGACATGGACGGGCTCAAGATTGCAACGCCGGGTTTTGGAACGTGCCAGGATACTTTAATGAGGAAAATGTTTGCAGGGTTTGAAATAAAGCCGGTTTAGCAGATTAAACATTTAGAACCTTTTTGAGGTATTGACCCGTGTAAGAACCAGCGGTCTTTGCAACCTTTTCAGGCGTCCCTTCGGCAACTATTCTTCCGCCGTTATCTCCCCCTTCGGGGCCGAGGTCTATTATGTGGTCAGCCACTTTTATCACATCAAGATTATGTTCTATGACCACAACGCTGTTCCCCGCATCCACGAGCAGGGAGAGCATATCGAGCAATTTCTGTATATCTGCAAAATGAAGCCCTGTCGTGGGTTCATCAAGGATATAAAGCGTCCTGCCCGTGCTCCTTTTACTGAGTTCCGAGGAGAGCTTGATGCGCTGCGCCTCACCGCCTGAAAGGGTGGTGGCAGGCTGGCCGAGCCTGATATAACCGAGCCCCACATCAAAAAGCGTCTGCAATTGTCGTTTTATTTTCGGGATATTTTCAAAGAAGGTGAGCGCTTCCTCGACTGTCATGTCCAGCACCTGTGCGATATTCTTGCCTTTATATGTTATCTCAAGAGTCTCGCTGTTGAACCTTTTCCCGTGGCAAACCTCGCACGGCACGTAAACATCAGGCAGGAAATGCATCTCGATTGTTATAATCCCGTCTCCCTTGCAGGCTTCGCACCGCCCGCCCTTGACATTGAAACTGAAGCGCCCGGGCAGGTAACCCCGCGCTTTTGCGGACGGGAGTCTGGCAAAAATATCCCTTATGGGAGTAAACAAGCCGGTGTACGTCGCAGGATTTGAACGCGGCGTCCTGCCGATAGGCGACTGGTCTATTATAATTATTTTATCGATATTCTCAAGCCCGATTATGCCCCTGTGCTTGCCCGGCTTTTCTCTTGCATGGTAAAACCTCCGGGCAAGGGCTTTATATAAAATATCATTGACAAGAGTGCTTTTTCCAGAGCCAGAGACGCCTGTAATACAGGTCATCACCCCGAGCGGTATGTTGACATCTATCTGTTTCAGGTTATTCTCGCCTGCCCCGACAATAGTAATTTTATCTGTTGGCTTTCTTCGCCGGTGCGGGACAGCTATCGTTTTCTTATGGCTGAGGTAGTCGCCTGTAAGTGAATTCTCGCAGTTAATGACATCATCAAGCGTCCCGGTTACCACAACCTCGCCGCCGTGAACGCCTGCGCCTGGCCCCATGTCAACAATAAAATCAGCGCTGCGTATCATTTCTTCGTCATGCTCGACAACTATCACCGTGTTTCCAAGGTCCCGAAGCTGTGTCAGCATGTGTATCAGCCTGCCGTTATCCCGCTGGTGAAGACCGATGCTTGGTTCATCGAGGATGTATAGCACGCCCACAAGGCTAGAACCGATTTGCGTAGCAAGCCTGATTCTCTGGCCTTCTCCTCCCGAAAGCGTGCCCGCGGCCCTGTCAAGTGTGAGGTAATCAAGCCCGACATCCATCAGGAACCCGAGCCTTGCCCTGAGTTCTTTCATAATAGGCTTTGAAATAATCGCTTCTTTTTCAGAAAAAGTAAGGCTTTCCAGGAATAGAAGTGCATTTTTAACAGAAAAGCGGGTTGCTGCGATAATGGATTTACCTCCGACCGTGACCGCGAGGCTTGAAGGTTTGAGCCGCTCGCCATTGCATACGGTGCACAGTTTAATGCTCATATATTGCTGGATTTTCTCGCGCGCTTCTTCGGATTGGGATTCCCTGTACTTTCTTGCCAGATGCGGTATCACTCCTTCAAAAGTATTCCAGTGTTCCCACAGCCCGTCGCGTTCACGGGGAACATACCTGAAATGAATTTGTTCGGTTCCCCCGTGCAGTATTACGCGCACATCTTCAGGTTTGAGTTCCGAAAACGGCGTATCAAGCGAAAAACCGTAATGCTTGGCCACAGAAGCGAGCATCTGGTGGTAATACCCGTGCTCATATCCCCACGGCTCGATAGCTCCCTGGCTTATTGATTTACTCTTATCCGGGATAATCAGGTCGGGGTCAAATTCCATCGTGCTGCCGAGGCCCTGACATGCCGGACATGCACCTCTCGGGCTGTTGAAAGAGAACATGTTGGGCTCAAGCGGTTCAAAGCTTATCCCGCACTTTGTACATGCGGCATGTTCGCTGAAAAGAAGCTCCTTGCCGTCAAGAACGTCAACTACTACAATCCCGTTTCCTTCTTTCAGGGCAGTCGCAACCGAATCCGCAAGCCGTTCTTCTATTCCCGGTTTTATAACCAGCCTGTCCACAATAACATCAATGTCGTGTTTCTGCTGCTTGTTAAGATTGATATCCTCTGACAGTTCGTATATCTTGCCGTCAATACGGACCCGGCTGAAACCTTTACCTGCGAGTTCTTCAAAAATCTGCTTGTATTCCCCTTTCCTCTGCCTGGCAAGCGGCGCCAGCACATGTATTTTCGTGCTCTCGGTAAGCGCCATCAACCTCTCGACAATCTGCTCAACTGTCTGGGGGGTTATCTCGGCGCCGCAGTTGGGGCAGTGCTGAATGCCTATCCTCGCATATAGCAGGCGCAGGTAGTCGTATATTTCTGTGACCGTACCGACAGTTGAACGGGGGTTCTTGCTCGTGGATTTCTGTTCGATTGAGATGGCAGGCGAAAGACCTTCTATGTACTCGACGTCGGGTTTGTCCATCTGCCCCAGGAACTGCCTGGCGTATGCTGATAAGGACTCGACATACCGCCGCTGCCCCTCTGCATAAAGCGTGTCGAATGCAAGGGAGGACTTGCCCGAGCCTGAAAGTCCTGTTATCACGATGAGCTTGTCCCTTGGAAGTTCAAGATCAATATTCTTAAGGTTGTGGACGCGAGCGCCTTTGATTATGATTTTATCTGTGGACATGAAAAGGATAAGTGTTGTTATATTGGCGGAGGATGGCTAAAATATTGCTGTTGCGATATTTCAGAAAGTAGCCAGGACGATGAAAAATATGACACAAATACTTTTATTAGACAATCTCGATGCTAGGATACGAGGATTTTAAAATGAAGGGGCATATTTATTATTTAACGAAAAAGTATCCAATATGGCATGAATTACAGGAAATATATCCCTGCGCTCACTTTTGAATGGCTTACCCCTCTGTATGACCCTGTAATGCTGTTCATGCGCGAATCCACCTTCAAGCGAACATTGGTTGAACAGGCAGATATCAAAAACGGTTATCGGGTACTCGACCTCGGCTGCGGTACTGCAACCCTGACTATTCTTATAAAGAAAGCTTATCCCGGCGCAGAGGTGACCGGGCTTGACGGAGACCCAAAAATTCTTAGTATTGCCAGGGCAAAAGTCGCACAGGCAGGTCTTGATATTTCTCTTGATACCGGGATGTCATTTGAATTGCCGTATCCTGACCGCTCTTTTGACAGGGTGTTTTCAAGCCTTTTTCATCATCTGACCCGGGAGGACAAGGCTCGCACGTTTAAAGAGATTTTCAGAGTTCAGAGTTCTCAAACCGGGGGGAGAATTGCACGTCGCAGATTTCGGGAAGCCTCATAATGCACTGACGTATTTGATTTCCCTGGTATTCCGGCATCTTGAGGAAGCGGGAGATAACATAAGAGGTTTGCTGCCTGAAATGTCCAAAAGACCGGTTTTGACCGGGTAGAAGAGACAACCAGATATACGACGCTTTTTGGTACGCTCTCCCTGTACAGGGTACGAAAATCCTGACTGGTAGCACCTTATCTCTTGCAATGGATATGTGATTATTAAACCCCAAATACCATTGCCAGCAAATTCCGCGCTCCCATGGAGAATCCAAGAACAATTAGCGTCAATGTCAGCATGTACTTTTCATCCTCATTTTTATCGTTTTTTGAATCCTTCTCAAGCAGCAGGATTACCAACATGACTAATATCAGGGATAAGGGAATCATCACGATCCCTGTTCCAAAAACAGAAGCAAAAAATGAACTGAAAGGATGTTTGTTTGTGTAGCCCATCAGGTCTGTGCCAATATATGTTGTAAGCGAATCAAGAACAAATGAAAAGACTGCAAATGAGTACATCCTGCTGCGGAGATAAGTCATATCGATTGCAGGAGATACTCTTTTGATGATTTCTGTCAAAATTATGGCAGGCACAAGACTGTATATCAGAATGTCTAAATTCCAGTGCGGGAGAGTATGATAAACGATGATAGCAATTCCTGCCAGGGATAAAACGACTCCGGCAGTTGCATAAGCATGGATATGGTTCCTTATTTTCTTCCGCTTTTCAAGGTATCTTGTGAGGAGAAGAATACCGAAACATATTGCAAAGATTACGAAGTAAATAAGCGGCGTAATGAAAAAATATTTGACAGGCGGCTTCAGGAGGTCTGCATCCTCGATTACCCGAAATACAGAACCCATGAAAATATAAGGAATCGTAGCGATGACAAACTCCTCATCGACCTCTATTCTCAATTTATTCAATAGTTTCAGGATAGCAAAGACGCCCACGAATAAGATAATAACATATGTGACCATGTCAAAATGATTATAACTGGTATCGTTGATGATGCCTTCAATAAAATTCCGATTTATGAAATCAATCAATCCGCTCATTATTATCCTCCGCAGAACCCATAAACAAATTCAATAGTATCTCCATCATGTAACTCTTGGTCCAGCATATTTTCCGGCGCCGAACCGTTAATAAAAACCACACATCCGTTCAACCGGTCATCTGCCAGCGTGGTTTTATAAGTCGTCTCTATACCCTTATTTTTTCCAGCCTCATTAATCCTGGCGTCTATTATCCGCAACAGTTCTCCAAGTTTCGCTCCTTCTGCAATTTCAAAAATATCCGCCGCACCAACCAGTTCTTGCTGTGTAAAATCATAATTCACTTTTATCTTCATTGTACCTCAGCCTGCAATTTTTTCTGCTTTAGCCAGTATTACCCTGTCTTTTAAAATGGCTCTTGCAATGTAGATGCTTCCAGCTACGTTGGCGATAAGCCCGGTGATTATTATGGCGTCCTGGTACCGGCTAAGGAAAGATGATGCTGCAAGAATAAAACCGATTGAAGGCAGGATATCACTAACATGGTGCAAGCAGCATGCCGCCATCGCCACCGACGAAGTGGCGGAACCTGCCATGCCCATTTTTTCAGAGCCCGCCAAATTTGCGGTCGTTATATTCCTGTGGTATCTGAAAAGCCCCATCTGAATGCCTACTGCTATGGGAATCAGGTACACGAATATCCCGTTTGTTAGATAAACATGATATCCTTTCTGAAGCGAACCTTCTGCTAAGGAAGCTATCGAGATATTGAATAGTATTACAATTATGCCGGCGGATGCTCCTAAAACAAACGGGTTTTTTAAAAGGCTTCTGATTCTCCGGACTTCTGACATATGCTTACCACTTAAAGATTCTTTCTTTTACTCCTGCAACGTCCTTGATCACAAGTTCAAATCCCTTGCTTTCTATCTTAGGGAACCGCAGGGTTCCGCTTGCATGATGCCCGCCTTCACCTTCGTAAGACAGGGGTTGATATGTTTTGCCACTGGAATCCCGCAGGTAAGAGTTATTCTTAAAATCATCGTTATAGTCCTTATGGGCCGTGACTTTGATTTCAAAAGCAGTGGCATCATTGATATCAGGAAGATAGGTTGCTATTATTTTTATTCCAGCTTCTGAATTCTCTCTCGGCTCCAGTAAACCAACCGGTGGCTTATCGCCTCCTGATATGCATCCGCTGATGCCAGCTGCGATCAATATAGATAAAGTTATAATGATTCCAGAAATTCTCATGATAGTTCCCTTTTTATTTCACACAATATATCTACTTTACGTTTAATGTAAAGTGAATATCTGGTCATTAACAGGTCACTGGTTTCAATTGTTATGTCGCTGCCCTTGCACTCAGGCCCATAGCCGCTATCAGGCTTGATATAACAATTTTTCAATCTACTGCAGTAGTCCAATGTTCCATCTGAAACTAGAATTTCTTAATAAAAACAAGAATAGTTCCGGAAATACACAGGCTGTTGTAGTGTTCAAGAGGATACATTCATTATTAAAGAACACTATTTATACTTCAAAAAGATACTTAAGTAATATTTTATGTCAAAGACAATTGTCATCATCAATAAATATATATACTCCACTCCAATATACTAACAAAAAGGGAGAGTCTAAGAATTATGGAACTCACGCCAATCCAGAAAGAGATTTTAACAGCATTAATTAACCTATACAGGACAAGAAAACAAGCAATCAAAGGGGAAGATATAGCAGAAATCATTAAACGGAACCCGGGGACGGTCCGTAATCAAATGCAATCCCTCAAGGCCCTTGGATTGGTGGAAGGAGTGCCGGGACCAAAAGGTGGATATAAGGCAACCGGTGCGACATACCGGGCATTAAGTTTATCCGAATTGGACAAAGAAACAACAGTGCCAATAAGACGGAATGATGAATTAATTGAAAATGCCACTGCATCAGAAATCAGTTTTACCACTGTCAGGCATCCGGACCTGTGCAATGCCACTGTGCATGTAATAGGAGATATACGAAAATTCGATGTGGGAGATGGTATTGTAATAGGTCCCACACCTGTAAACAAATTAATGATTCGCGGCTCGGTTATTGGCAGGGACGACACAGAGAATTCAATATTGTTCGTCATCCAGGAAATGATATCCCTCCCGAAAAAACCGGTTAAAAATTATATCAAAGAAAATCCGATAACAATCCCTGCGGCATCAACAATTCAGGAAGCTTCAAGGATACTCGTCAAGAATAACATTCATGGGGCTCCTGTAAAGGACAAGGACGGGATTGTGGGCGTGGTAACTCTTACCGATATTGGAAAAACGCTTGCAGAAGGTAAAACCAGCCTGAAAATAAAGGATATAATGTCAAAGGATATTATATCGGTTGACGGCGAAATGCCTCTTTATGAAGTAGTAAAGGTCTTTAATAAAGAGAAAGTTGGAAGGCTAATGGTAAAGATAAATGGCGAGCTTACAGGCATTATCTCAAAAACAGATATCCTGGGCAAGCTTGCTGTTTATTAAAAATGTCAAAATGATGAATACGGCAATTATAGGAAGAAATTACTGGGAGAATTTTGTCAGGCCGTTCTCGTCGTCTTTTTTAAGTCTCTTTGTTATCTCAACAAGCGGATGTTTTGCATAATCAAGGATTTTGATATCAGCTAATGAATGAAGCCCGGATGTTGCAGCTGTTTTTTCCATCCCGAGCTGGATTTCATTCCCCAGCGGGATGACGTATGCATCCATAGTTTTTATTCCGAGTTTTTTTGCAGCTATGACCCTGTGATGACCATCTACGAGAATGAGTTTATTGGATTTTTTTATTACAACAATCGGTTCGGCAAGCCCTTTCTTGAGTTCGTATATCCGTCCATCAAGCTCGTCCGCATATACTTTGGGCTGCGTGGGTACAAGTTCATCTATATTTACAGTTTCACGAACTACGTCCACATGTATATTGTGGATTGCTTCAAGCGTCTTCTTGAGCGTCCAGACTTTTTGCGGGCTTGTTCTCTCGATATGCGAACGGATGACATCGGAATTCGTAATAATGCCCCGCAAGTGCCCGTTCTGGTCTACGACAGGCAGTTTTGATTTGCCAGACCTGAATATGACGCGTGCCACATCGCTCATCTCCATCTCGGTATCAGCGACAAGTATGTCCCGGGTCATGACATTCCCGATTTTCTCATCCAGTGATTTTTCAAGCAAATTTGAAGCCGATACATACCCGGCGACTTTGCTATCCTCAACCACGGGAAAACCATCGTGTCCCGTCTTTCGAATCATATTTATGACATCCTTGACAGTATTATCCGGGGAAACGGTATCTACGTCCTGTGTCATGTAATTCTTGACTTTTGGGTGGTCGGTCATGTTATTTTGGTAAGTATGGCTTTTCCCTTTTTAAAAGTATTGTATATCCCAATCTTTATTACCTATTGGAATCAACCTCTGATGGGTGAACATTACGAACGATCAGAACAGGATGCTTCTTGGAATTTTAAAAGAGGCGATTTCGGTTGAGATTTACGGCAGGGAATACTATTCGATATTCAGCGAACTTGTGGAGGACGAAAAAGCGCAGGCTGTTTTCATGGGGCTTGCAAGGGATGAGGGGGAACATCGGGAACTTCTTGAGAAAGAGTTCAGGAAGGTATCAGGGAAACCCATCGATATCGCAGAGATGGATGAAGAGAACAGGCAAAAAGCAAAGCAAATTTTTCCCGAATCACTTGAGCCTTTAGGCATCTCCGAGACAAAGGATGTTCTGACGCTCGGGATACGGACAGAGAAAAGGTCTATTGAGCTATATTCAACCGGCGCACAAAAAACAGATATCAAGTCAACTAAGGAATTATTCGCAAACCTCGTGCATTTCGAGGAGGAACATAAAAAGACACTTGAGGACGCTTTGTATTATCTTGAGCAGGAAGGCTCCTGGTATGGTTATTCCCCTCCCACGATAGAGGGTTGAACCTGAATGGAACACCTGCTCTTCGGCACGGCAGGCACACCATTAAGTTCAAAAGGGAATGACAGTTTATCGGGCATCGAGCGCGTGCACGAATTGGGTCTTGGCTGCATGGAACTTGAGTTTGTCCGCGGCGTCAAAATGGGAGAGAAGACGGCGCGCCGGGTTGGCGAGAGCGCAAAACGGCTTGGTATTATCTTAAGCGTGCATGCCCCGTATTACATCAACCTCAACGGCGAAAGCAAAACACTTGCCAAAAGCAGGGAAAGAATCCTGAACTCAGCAAGAATCGGAAGCGTCTGCGGGGCAAAAAGCGTGGTAATCCATGCTGGTTATATACAGGGAGGTTCACGGGATGCTGTATATGATAGAATTAAAAAACAACTAATAGTGATTCAAGAGCAATTAAAAAGCGAAGGCGTTGATATTACGCTGCGCATTGAAACGATGGGACGGGGTTCCCAATTCGGAAGCCTGGATGAAGTTCTTAGAATCACAGAAATCGAAGGAGTATTGCCCTGTATTGATTTCTCTCACCTGCATGCGATAACAGGTAAATATAATTCAAAGGAAGAATTTGCCTCGATTCTGGCGGCCGTGGAAGAGAGGCTTGGGCGGGAAGGACTTGACAACATGCATATCCACGTTTCAGGGATAGAATATTCTGAAAAGGGCGAGAAGAAACATCTCGTGTTTGAAGAGTCGGATTTTAATTACAAAGAGCTTGCGCAGGCTTTTTCTGAGTTTAATATAAAGGGGATGGTGATAAGCGAAAGCCCGAATCTTGAAGTTGACGCGATGGCGCTGAAAAAAGAATACGAAAGGATAAAAATATAGTCTCCTGCATAACTTCTGATAATTGTATAAACCACAGAGTTCACAGAGGACACAGAGCAAAAACCAGAATCCTCTGTGCTCTCTGTGTCCTCCGTGGTAGATTATCCTTGCTTGGCTCATTTTAATAAGGCATACAAATTTTTGAGGTTCCTTTATCAATTTTTGTGGAGGATTGTAACATTAAACGATGCCCTTATTTACTAAGTGTTTATAAAGAAAGCCCAGATGGAAGAACTCTCTGGAATTATAGAAAAAATACGGGCTTCAAAAGAACTGGATTTCAAAGACGGGATGCTCCTCATGGAGTCAAAAAACCTCCCACTTATCGGGGCACTTGCGGATTATGTAAGGCAAAAAACCGTGGGCAATGAAGTAATGTTCGTGACCAACTGCCATATCAATTATTCCAACATCTGCGCCTCCAAATGCAGGTTCTGTGCATATTTCAGGGAAGAAGGGCAAAAAGGAGCTTTTACCCTTACTATTGACGAGATAATGGAGAAAGCGGAAAACGCCTCGAGAATGGGCGCGACAGAACTGCATATCGTGGGTTCGCTCAATCCCAAACTTCCTTTTGAATATTACGAAGAAGTGCTAAGCAAGCTTCATGAAAAGTATCCCGCTCTCTCTCTCAAAGCATACACCGCAGTTGAGATTGCATATCTTGCCCGGATATCGGGAATGGGCGTTAAAGAAGTGCTTTTGCACCTGAAAAAAGCAGGTCTTACCGGTCTTCCCGGGGGCGGCGGTGAGATATTCAACGAAGAAACACGAAAAAAAGTCTGCCCTGATAAAATAACAGGCGAGCAATGGCTTAAGGTCATGGAAACCGCCCATAGCCTCGGAATAAAAAGCAATGCTACGATGCTTTACGGGCATATTGAAACACATTCCGATATTGTTGACCATATTCTCAGGATAAGAAAATTGCAGGAAAAAACCGGGGGGTTCCAGGCGTTCATCCCTTTGAGGTTCCATCCGGATAATACCGATCTCCAGAAAAACGGGCTGGTGCGATACGGCCCGACAGGTTTTGACGACCTTAAAATAATTGCAGTCTCACGTCTTTTATTAAACGGCTATATAAACAATATCAAGACCTACTGGGTCATGGTCGGAGAGAAACTTGCGCAGGTGGCGCTGCATTACGGCGCTAATGATATCGATGGCACGGTCATGGAGGAACGTATCACACATGCGGCAGGCGGCGCAACGCCCGAGTATATGCCAAAAGAGAAGCTAATCCGGTTAATAAGAAATGCGGGCAGGGTACCGGTGGAAAGAACTACGAACTATGAAATAATAAAAAAATACTGAACCGCTTGGATAACGAAATTAATATAGGAACTTACCAGAAAAGAAACACCCAAATGGACAATTTTATTTTCTTTTAATCAACAGAACTACCAGTAAAGCCGCCATTGCCGAAATTGCTTCAAACGCAGGTGTTTTTGGTGTCGGGGTCAGTATTGATGTAGGTGTGGCTGTTGGAGTTGATGTTATCATCGCTTCTTGGGGTGCTATGCCTGGTGCCACAATTTCAGGCCGAGAAGGAGAAAGGTGGGAGATGGTGTAATTCCTCTCAACCAGGTCATACGCCCCGAAGAATTGAGCAATGGTTCCGCTCTTCACGTGAACCGTGAACCAGAACACAACCCCTCGTGGTGTTACCTGGTTATCATAAGGAAAGGTTACATATGTATCTCCTATCTCTGTGTAAGGTCCCCAATCCGGTGAGTCCCAGGCGAAGCCTGCCACCCTTTGTTGGAATTCTTGCTCATGAATGATGTGAAGGTAAATGTTGGTCAAATTCACCTTCTCCAATACTAGCGCTGTGGTCGAGTTCATTGATAGACCATTCGCTCGCAAATCACATATTGTAGGAGGGCCGGAGAAGGCCTCCTCTCCGCAACGAGGCAATCGGGAAATTGTATATTTCCCTTCAACTAGATCATACGCCCCGAAGAATCTAAAAGTGGTACCGTTCTGCGCTTGAACCCTGAACCAGAATGCTACACCACGGGGTGTTACCTGGTTATTGGCAGGAGAGTTATAAGGAAAGGTTACAGATGGGTCAGTGTCTGTCATTCCTATCTCTGTGTAAGGTCCCCAGCTCCCATAACTCCAGTTGACGAAGCCTGCCACCCTTTGTTGGAATTCTTGCTCATGAATGATGTGAAGGTAAATGTTAGTCAAATTCACCTTTTCTAATGCCAATGCTGTAGTCGAGTTCATCGACAAACCAAATACTCGCAAATCACATATTGTGGGAGAACCAGAGAATGGCGGTTCATTGCAATCAGTGGTTGTCGATGTAGCTATGTTTTCAACAGTGTCCCCTGCTGCTAAAACATATGCTAATCTGTGCGTAGGCGTCTCCGTAGTGGTAGTTGTTTGAGCCGTTTGTATCTGCGTTACCGCGGTGTTGGTTTCAAGCTCGGATTTGGCTATCGCAATACTACCGACGATAAAAAGAAAAATTATAGCAAACGATAAAACAATTATTAATGTTTTATTCATTTTCATTTTATAGATTCTATCCTAATGATATGTACAGTGGTTACAATCCCATCTCAACGCGTTTCAATTCGCTTTTCTTCTTCTCAAGGAAATTATAAACAGGGCCGTGGGCTGAGCCTGCAAGAAGCATATCAATACCAGCTCTTGCCACCGCATTTTGTTCAGGAAACCCTATCATACTCACTGTTTTTCCATAAACCGAGATATGGACATTGGTAAGGCTCTCAAAAACCTCGCGTGATTTGCCTCCTTTACCTATGATTCTTCCCTTTATGCGCTGCATGTCTTTTTCAGTCCTTGCAATATTTGAGAGGTCTATCGTTTCGAACAACAGAAGCTCTTCATCGAACAGCTTAAGGGCTTTTTCAGGGCTGAAACCGCGTGCAATAGCGTGGACTACTTCTTTTGTCCGCAATCCTTTGATGGCGTCTTTGGGATCAGATATCTCAACATCCCCGCTCTGGCTATCGATATTTAACGCTGCTGTTGATTTTTCTTCAATCAATTGTTTAATGGTTCCTTTCGGACCAACAAGAACTGCCACTCTTTCAAGTGGAATTTTAATATGCTCTGTCATTTTTCATCCTCTTTCCTTTTTATGATCGAAATCATCTCATCTTCATTTGCAGGAATCTTCAATTTCTTAAAAAACCTTGCAATATTGGCAACATCGCGCCGCAAATACATATCTGCATGGTAATGGTCGGTTGTGACCGACTGTCCCATATCAATTATTACAGGCTCCATAGTATTCATGTCAACAAGTATATTATATTCGCTAAGGTCGGCGTGAACAAGTTTTGCCTTCGAATATAGGAGACTCATATATTCGACAATCCTTTTAAAAATATGTTCCGCTTCCTCCGTGGTCAGTTTTACATCCTTTAATTGCGGCATCGGGACGCCGTCTTTCCCGATGAACTCCATCAACAGGATGTTCCTTTTAGTGATATACGGTTTTGGAACCCTGACACCCGCTTCTTCAGCCCGCTTAAGGTTCTTATATTCCTTTTTAGTCCATGCAAGAATTATATCTTTCCTGCTGTGTTTAATCCCGGCAAACCGCGGGTCTCCAAGGATATAGTCTTTCATTGCATTAAAATTTGCAGTGGAAATAAGGTATATTTTTATAGCGATTTCAGAACCTTCGTCTTTTTTCGATATGGCATGGAAAAGATTTGCTTCTTTCCCGGTGCTGAATGACCCGCCTATCGCATCGATGTAACCTTTTCGTGCAAGTTCATAAAGAGCCATCAGCGTGGCATTATCAAAAACATCATCAAAAACCTGTCTCAGGTCAGAATCCTTTATACGCGTACGGAATTCATCGATTTTGTCATCCATGCGCTGAATCTGCTTATCCCTGGCCATACTATTGACTTAACTTTTCAAAAATCCCTTTCGTTCAAGCCAGTTTACCTGAGGCCCGCTATATTTCCAGATGATATCGGCTTTTTCATTCTGGAAAGACCAGGGTACTAATATAACGACATCCCCTTCACTGATCCACACATTTTTTTTCATTTTCCCAGGAATGCGAGCGAGTCTTACGACACCATCCATGCACCTGACCCTGAGCTTATTTGCCCCCAGCAAACTCTCTACAGTACCCAGTATTTCGTTCGCTTTTTTTTGCGGAATGCGAACCCTGGTAAATTCTTCAGGCTGCTGGCTGTTACTTTCCCGCTTATTCAGTATAACACCTCATCATTCATCTCTTTATTGTCTCCGCTCTATGTAAAGGTTACTGACAATATAATAATAAAATAATTTATAAAATTATGCGATACTTATTTTAGAAATCAATGTCATGAAGTCTTGCAAATGCCAGGAATTTCAATACTCGGTCTTGAGGGAACTGCATGGAACCTGAGCGCCGCTATTGTTGATGAGGATGACGTGATTGCGGAAACCACGGCTACATACACGCCAAAGACAGGCGGTATCCATCCGCGTGAAGCGGCGCAGCATCATGCAAATCATATCGCGGAAGTGGTCAGGGAAACCCTGAAAAAAGGCAAGAGTGAGGTAAGCGCAGTGGCATTTTCCCGGGGACCGGGGCTTGGGCCATGTCTTCGCACGGTCGCTACGGCTGCAAGGGCGCTTGCATTAACGCTTGGAGTCCCGCTTATCGGCGTCAACCACTGCATCGCGCATATCGAGGTGGGAAGGTGGAAAACCCCGGCGCGCGACCCTGTCACGCTTTACGTCAGCGGCGCAAATTCGCAGGTGCTGGCGTACAGGAAAGGTCATTACAGGGTATTCGGAGAAACGCTTGATATCGGAATCGGGAATGCTCTTGACAAATTCGCAAGGTCAGTCGGATTGCAGCATCCCGGAGGTCCGAAGGTGGAGGAGCTTGCCAAAAAAGCCACAGGGTATATTCCGCTGCCCTACACCGTAAAAGGCATGGATTTTTCTTTTTCCGGCCTGACAACCGCAGCCCAGGAATCAGTAAAAAGCGCCGCACTACCTGATGTCTGTCACTCGTTCCAGGAAACAGCTTTTGCGATGCTGGTCGAGGTGACGGAACGTGCGGTGGCTCATACGGGGAAGCAGGAGGTTCTCCTTGCAGGAGGCGTTGGCGCAAATAGCAGGCTTCGCGCGATGCTAAATATTATGTGCGAGGACAGGGGAATCGAGTTCTACGTGCCCGAAAAGAGATTCATGGGGGACAACGGCGCAATGATAGCGTATCTTGGTCTTTTGATGTATAAATCAGGGTACAGGACACCAATTTCCGAGTCAAAAGTCAATCCCAGCTACAGGCCTGATGATGCGGCGGTGACCTGGCGATGAACAATATAACTCCAAAGGCGATAATAGCAAGCGGCGCCGAGGCGGTAATAGCACTTGAAGGAAATACGATAATCAAGACAAGGATAGAAAAGCGCTACAGGTTGAAAGAAATCGATGAGAATATCAGGAGAGAGCGAACAAAAACCGAGGCAAGGCTCATTTCCGAAGCGCGACGATGCGGTGTGCCCACTCCGATAATCAGGGATGTTACTAACTTTGAAATCAGGATGGAGTATATCGAGGGGACGGCGCTTAAAAATATTGTGAACTCCTCGCTTTCAGAAGAAACGGGCGAGCTTATCGGGCGCCTTCATACATGCGGGATTATTCACGGCGACCTCACCACATCGAATATTTTGTATAAGGTTGGAAAGTTGTTCCTTATAGACTTTGGTCTTGCCTATCTTGATAAGACGTTAGAAGCAAGGGGCGTGGATATACATGTGCTGTTCCAGACTTTTGAGAGCACGCATGAGAACCATGAAGAGCTTATTGAGGCTTTCAAAAAGGGATATGCTAGGACTTTCAAGGGGGCGGAGGAGGTGCTGGGAAGGGTTAAGGAGATTGAAGCGAGAGGGAGGTACGCATGACTGAGCAGAGGTTCATGCCATCTAAGGAAACGACACGGTTGTCGTATATGAAGGAGTTAGTGGATATTTTATGAAGACATCCGTGCGCTCACCAATACCGAAACCAATACAAAGAAGTCTACAGACAAAAAATCTTGGTGTTTGTTGTGTTTGTAAACCGGATCCAAAATTGGTAAAATGAAAACTGATTGCTAACTCTGCGCTTGCTCGCAATCTTGTCCCCTGAGTTTGACAGTTGATAAATCTTTTCTATCGGGAATGTCCTCTTTTTTGGCAGGAAAATCTATTTGACAGTTAATAGAAATTTACTAAATATCTTAGCAATTTGCTATATTATTCCCCGATTTT
>CABMII010000074.1 GCA_902386255.1 uncultured archaeon | reverse complement strand
TCGTGCCGATAGGAAAGCATATATTATCATTCGGTATAATTTCATCTGTCCTTAGTTTAGTTTGTTTCATCGAAAATCAACACAAACATGCTGAGGACACTTATTTTATTTAACTGTCAAACTTGGGCTAAAAAGGTGTCCACGCATGGCGAAGCCATGCGTGTGCGGCGGATTGACCGAGCCGGCGGTCATTGACCGAATCCGCAGGGTTTCAGTGTTCATCCCCTATATAATCCGGATGCTGCCGCAGTACCGGCATCCTGTTCACTATCCAGCGATAGACGAGTATTTCGATAATCACAACCGCTGCAACTACAACAGCTTCTTTCCAGTAGAAAAGCTCCCTGTTGGGTAGCTGCCAGTTAAATGCGATGAGCGATATAT
Organism: uncultured archaeon; assembly: GCA_902386255.1. GTDB lineage: Archaea > Halobacteriota > Methanosarcinia > Methanosarcinales > Methanoperedenaceae > Methanoperedens. The sequence continues at coordinate 30,130 of CABMII010000074.1, read as the reverse complement.
TGAACCGGTTCATAATGATTCCAATCATCGTCAGCACTGCTGTGAACTGGATAAGACCTATATTCCTGTTCTGAACACCATAGAAGAACAGGAACGGAAGGATACCCAGAAGCGTTATCTCGACAAGGAACCAGTATCCGAAAGGCGTATTCAGGTAGCCCCATGCGCCCTCGTGTGTCACGCTGATTAACCTGAGACCCACGTAAGTGAAGAGGACGAACGATGCTGCTTTCCCAAGACCCAGCGTAATGCCGTCAAGGCTTGCAAGATATTGGGAGTCAGCCCTGTCCTTCATGAATACCTGCGTCAGTTTGGAGACCACGATTACGAGAGCCAGCGCTGCGCCAATTGCAGAGATAAAGGCAAGCCAGGGCAGATACGATGTATACCACAGGGGATGAAGCTTGCCCGGCGCAAGCAGGAACATCGCACTGAGCGCCGACTGATGAAGCGTGGAAAGCATCACGCCGAAAATGGTCAGCGCCAGGGTCATACCAGTAACAATTTTGCGAACTTTCCTCATGCCCAGCCATGCCAGGGTCGATGGTGAAAACTCAAGAACCTGGACTGTAAGGTAAAGAGCCACATGCCAGGCAACCAGGAACATTACCGATGCAGTTCCGAACGAAATAATCATTGGATAGTATATCCTCCAGGGACGGCCGAGGTCTATCATAAGGAATATTACCGCAAAGAGATAGCCAAGGAGGCCAAGAAGGATTGCATTTTTTACGATAGGCTGGTATTTCTTAAGCCCGAAAATGTAAACTGCTGTCCCGACGACAAAGCCCGAAGCTGAAAAAGGTACGCCGCTAAAGAGGCCCCAGCTAAGGAAAAGTCCCCACGGCTGCTCGTTTGAGCCTTCGGTCACTTGAGAAAGCCCGAACAGGAATCTCATCAGTATTAAATAAAGCCCGGCGGCAACGACCAACCCTGCCGCGATATTAAGCGGGGTAATAAGGCTTCTGACATACTCCTTGAAGGTAAGTCCCATAAACAGCTTGTCACGTATCCAGAATGTAAGTATCTCGGCGCCTGTTTGTTCATGTTCATGTTTATGGTATATTCTTTTCTCCACATTCCCGTATTCGTTCATGGTTTATGACCCTCCTTTATTTCCGGTTTTTCAATATGAGCCTCCTGATGCTCCCGGTTACGCGACGCCAGATAGAAGCCACCGAGCATGGCAGGCCACATAACGAGAGTGAGATTGACCATCCCCAGGAAGTCCTTGGTGAGTTTGGGATACGAAGTTATACCGAGGTTCATCGGGAAATCAAGTTTCTCAAATGGAACTCCTGAAATATACAGCCAGCCTGTGCCTCCAGCTTCCTCTTCACCATACACATGGTCGATGTATTTGTCAGGTTCGCCCCATATCCTGAGTTTGGCCTGTTTCAGCAGCTCGCTTCTTTTTCCAAAAGTGATCGCTTCAACAGGGCATGCCTCGGCACACGCCGGAATAAGACCTTCTGATTGCCTCTTGTAGCACATGAAGCATTTCTGTATCCTGGGATTGAACGCGCTTGAGTATTCAAACGCAGGGACGTAGAAAGGACAGGCTATGATGCAATAACGGCAGCCTATGCACAATTTCTCATCCCATACAACAGGACCTTCTTTTGTTTTTTTCATGGCGGCTACAGGGCAGGCAGAGACGCATGCCGGTTCGTCGCAGTGCATGCACTGGACTTTCCTGTAAACCGGCTTTCCGTCTTTCCCTTCATACCGGTTGACCACGGTGTAAGACTGTGCTTCAGCCACGTAGGGTTTTCTTTTCTCTTCAAAAACCGAAGTGTCCTCGAACGATGCTTTTGGCGGCGGAAGGTTATTTGCCTTATTGCATGCCGCTTCGCATCTGCGACATCCTATGCACCTTGTAGTATCGGTGAGCATTCCGACACGGTCCGGATTGCCTGTATAGTCCAGGGAAGCCAGTGCTGTTCCCTGGCTTCCTATAACGCCGCAGGCAATCAGAGAGCCTCCGAGTTTTAGAAAGTTCCTTCTGTTTATCATATTATCCTCCTATCGGCTTGTGGCAGCCCTGGCATGTATTGCCGGCACGCCCCGCATGATCTGCAGGTACGATAGCAGCTCCTCCTACACCCTTTTCATGGCACTTGAGGCAGCTATCGTGATAAACTATCTTTGATTCCTGTCCGCCCGGAATTCCATTTTTATGGCATCTTGGGCAGGTTTCCCACGTCAGCTGGTGCGGCCGGGGCGGACCTGAAATGTTACTTGAAGTTTGAATAACCCCGGAATGACATTTGGTACAGCTTTCAGGACCATTCCCGAAATCCTGTTTGTGGCACGACATACAGCGCTGATGATAGGCAGCCTTCAAACCCGGCATGCTTGCATTGTGCGGATTATAAGGTGCCCCGTGGCAGTCTTTGCACGCATGGATTTCATCCCCGCTATTGTGATGGCATGTGGCACAACTCACCTTGCCGCTCATGGCTTTATGAAAATCAACTACAGGTTCGTATTTCATGGAGAGATATTCTGAAGAATTGACATTGAACCATGTGGCATTGGCCTGTAAATTGAAAACGTTCGGATTGCTGGCAATATCGGTGAGCGCAGCGTTTGCATGAGTAACATCTGCGGTATCGTATGAGGAGACGACGATCGCCGCTCCGCCAAACATCAGCGAAAGCGGGATAAACAGGGAAACCTTCTTAATAACTTCTTTATCCTTAGCGTTTACAAGCATCCATAACGCAATAAATGCAAAGCAAAACGCGACAACTATCAGGTATTCTACTCCTTTGACGAATGTTATGTATTCCAGCAATGTTTTCATATTATCCTCCCGCATTTATTATTTATGTTTATCCCATTTCTCCGTGTTCCAACCATCCTGTCTTTTCCAAACCGATTTGCACCTATTGTACTCGTATTAACACCTCACAACAATTATCTCCATGTGACAATAATTTTCTGATGTCTAATTCTGCCCTGTTCCCGAAAGCATAGCCCACAGCCCCTTTGAAAGTCTCCCTGATAGTGTGGCAGACGTATGTATCGAATGTATCCCCTTCTGCGACAATATTGCATTTCTTAACAGTATAAATTAGGTTTTTTCCTTCAATTTTCCATTCACTATCCCTGTGAAGTTTCGAATCTATTATTTCCAGGGCTTTCTGGAAATTCTTGACCTCCCAGTTCTTGATGCTGTTTTCCCTTTCGTATTCCTGCATCAGCGAAATGCCGATCCTCCTGCCAAGCGCGGTCAGTGAAACGGGTATATCGGGAATATTTTTAAGGCCCTTTAAAAAAGCCATGAACATTATCAGGTTCTGGTCGACCCTGCTGTTGCTGATTTTCAAATTGCTTACGATTTCATTGATTTTTATGCCCACATCAGGCCGATGCGTCAGCACTATCATATTGGCTGTTGATTTTGCATCATACAAATGCCCGTTTGCTTCCAGAAGCGTGACAAGGCTCTTTTTCAATTTTTCTATTACTTCATTATTTCTATAATTATGAAATAATATTATGTTCTCCCTGTCGATTTCAACCCTGTCTGCAACCCTGGAAGTCTCATAAACCTCTTTTATGAGGGAAAGCATTTCAACAAGCATTATTTCCTGTATGGGTTTTTTTGCCAGTGCTTCTATCGTTATTTCACCCATCGGGATTTTTCCGGCAAGCAGGTCTTCAAAATAATTCCTGTGAACCGTGACCATATTGTAATTGCTCAGAAGATGCCCGTTGACTACTGCTTTCCAAAAATTTGGGCGGGATTTTATTGCCCCTATTACCTCATTCATCCCGCCAAAATTTGAAGTCAAGCTGTCAATCGCATCTTTTTTATCAGACCTTGATAATTCGATTTTTATGCATCCATCCTGATTATAAATTGACCTGATTTCAAGTGGCGTATTCCCAAGTGAATTTTTTACCATATACTGGGACAGGATGCAGGCTGCGAATTTTATTTTTTGAGAAGAGCCCAGGATTTCTATCAATACATCAGAGGGATTTATGTCATTATCATATTTCAAAGAAATGTTGATGCCCCATTCAAGTTCTCTGAACCTGTTGTTGAGTGATTCTTCAAGTTTCCCGATTGAATTAATGAGATTGGGGTCGATAAGTTCATCCAGCACGTTATCGGGAATCAGCATCCCATCAATCTCATCCAGCATCCATTTGAACAGGGAATTGTCAATCACCGAGAGATTTTTTAAGGAATTATGATTCCCTGTCCTGTCGATTATCTCCCTTATTGCTGCGCTGAAGTTGCCTTTGTGTTTTTCCACATAAGGTTCCATCTTCTCGATGCAATCATTGTCAAGGGAGATGTGCCTGGTAATTATCATTTTTACAGTTGCCCCTATCCCTTGCGAATTTCTTCAAGAATGAGCTGTTTTTCCCGATGTAGTTCAGCTTCCCTTCGGGCAATCGCTTTCAATGCATCATTGGGTTTTATGGAAACCGTGATCCTGTTTTTCCTGTCTTTCATGTATTTCGTTAGCCCATAGCCCAGGAATATTACGACTGCGGCCGGGACAAGGAACAACCACCCTGCTACGAAAGCCAGGAAACTATTTTCAGGAACAAAATAGGCTGCCCCAGCGACTGACCCTCCTGCAACAAATATTGCAAATTGCTTTAAGTAATTCATATTTTATCACCCTTAATCTCGTCTATCTTATGCCAATGCTAAAAGAATAATTGACAAAAAAACAGCAAATAACGCCATTATCTGTCTTGGTTTGTCAAAATATTGCTGATTATGCCAATTTGATGGTATGGAAAAGGCAAAATTGGCATAGAAAAAGAGATAAAATTGGACTTCTTTAGTCTGGGCAATGGTACAGCTCTTAAAAAAATTGGCAGGATATGCCAAACACTTGACTTTTATGACCGCTTCTCCGTTTTTCTTGATATCATAATATTGTGTTTCAGACTTTTGATATACACAGTAAAACCATAGACCAAAAAAGCAATGAATGCCACCGTAATAAGCATGAACCACACTGTGAAAAGAACCTTCAGGCTTTCAATTGACAAAAAATTCGGGGCACCGATAAGAATTGCACCCACAGTTGATGCTATAATATACTTGACCGGGTACTTCATATAATCCACACTCCCATTCCTTAAGTTAGGATATGTAATGACAAGTACAAAAAATTATTTGTCAGATTTTGAAGAATATGGCCATAAAATGCTATTTTCAGACATGGTTAACGAAAAACCTTGAACCGTGATAATAAGAAATCCCCGCTGTGCCTACATTCACGTCATTCTTATGACAACTTCACAAAAATTGTCACCATGGGATAATAATTTTTTAATATCAAGTTCAGCCCCATTTCCAAATGCATAAATAAGTGCCCCCTTGAACGTTTCCCTGGAAGTATGGCAAATTAATGTATCAAATTTATTCCCCTCATTTGCAATGTTGCATTTCCTGATAGTATACAAAAGATTTTTTCCTTCCATTTTCCATTCACTGTCGATATGAAGTTTTGAATTGAACATTTCAAAAGCGCTTTTGAAAGATTTCAAATCCCAGGCTTTAATCTGGTTTTCTTTTTCATACTCCTGCATTAAGGATTTGCCAAACCTTCTGCCCAGGGCGGTCAGAGATAATGATATATCAGGAATTTCCTTAAGACCCTTCAGAAATGTCGTGAACATTATTAATTCCTGGTCTACCCTGCTGTTGCTGATTTTCAAATTACCTACAATTTCATTGACCTTTATGCCGACGTCAGGTCTGTGAGTCAAAACAATCATATTGGCGGTCGATTTAGCATCAAATAAGTGGCCGTTTGCTTCTAAAAGGGTCACAAGGATTTTCTTTAATTTATCTATTGTATCCTTATTCCTGTAATTATGGAATAATATTATCCTGTCCTTCTCTATTTCAACCCTGTCTACAACCCGGGATGTTTCATAAACTTCCTTAATAAGTGAAAGCATTTCTTTGAGGGGTATATCCTGTATTGGCTTTTTTGCGATGTTTTCTATGCTGATTTCCCCGAGAGGAATATTGTTCGCCAGTAAATCCTCAAAGTAATTCCTGTGAACCGTAACCATATTATAATCACTCAAAATATGCCTGCTGACCAGCGATTTCCAGAATTCAGGACGGCTTTTTATAGCGCATGTTACCTCTTCCATCTCACCAAAATATGTTTCAAGGCTGTTCAGGGCTTCTTTTTTATTGGAAGCAAATAACTCAATTTTTATACAATCATTCAAATTAGTTAAAGACTTTATTTCAAGCGGCACCTGTTTAACAGAGTTTTTGACGATATACTGGCATAATATGCAGGAAGCAAGCCTTATTTTCTGAAAATCCCCTTTTATTTCAATCACTACATCTGAAGGAAACCTGTCATTATCGCATTTTAAAGAGATGTCGATATCCCACTCAAGTTCCCTGAACCTGTAACCGAGATGCTCTTCGAGCTTCCTCATCGAATTTATCAGCGCCGGGTCAATCATTTCATCCAGTACTTCATCAGGAATAAGAACACAATCCAACATATCCAGCATCCATTTGAACAGGGATACGTCTATAGCCGTGGAATTATTGGGAAATCCCGACTTTCCCACATGGTCGATGATATCCCTTATTGCTGCGCTGAAGTTACCATTGTGTTTTGCAACAAACGGTTCCATCTTCTTTATACAGTCATTATCAATGGAAATATGTCTTGTGACAATCATACTTTCCTATCCTGAGTTTCACTCTTCGACTCATTTTTAACCCCGTTTTACCCGTTATTTTTCTCTTGTTTTTAAAATTCAAATCCACTTTTTGAGATCTTGTTGTTTTAGGTAAGGGGCTATTCCCAACTCGCTAAGTATATGTATTGTTTTATTACGTTTAATATTTTACTGTTATGGTTTTTGAATCACTCAGTAATTACATATTCGCATTATTAACATTTTAAAAATTGTCTCTATTAATATTCCCTCCGCTTCGGCTCGTATATCGTTATATTTACAGGTTTATAATCAATCCTTGCCCCTTCTGTTGTGTATGTAACCAGCGTATGCCTGAGCCAGTTCGAATCATCTCTTTCAGGATAATCAAGCCTGAAATGGGAACCGCGGCTTTCCTTACGCTCAATTGCCCCGATGCATATAGTCTCAGCAATATCCAGCATTCCTTCAAGCTCAAGCGCATTAACGAGTTCCTGGTTGAAAATCGCTCCTTTATTTCTCACATACACATTCAGGTAGCGTGTCTTGAGTTCCCTGATTTTATCAAGTGCAGCCTTCAGGTTCTCTTTATCACGGAATATTCCCACTTTTTCATCCATGACAACTTTTAGCTCATCGCGGATTTTGAAGAATGCTTCCCCTTCATTCTTACCCAGAAGCGCTAAAATCCGCTGCGATTCCTCACACACCGCTTTTTCCACTATATCCGCTGTATCAAAGTCTGTTTTATTCACGAACTTCGCTGCGTTTTCCCCGGCAATTTTCCCGAAAACTATCGTCTCAAGGAGAGAGTTCCCGCCAAGCCTGTTCGCGCCGTGCACGCTGATGCAGGAACATTCACCGCACACATAGAATCCCGCAATCGATGTCTCGCAGTTTTTGTTTGAAGCAATGCCACCCATGGAATAATGCTGCGCCGGCTGGATGGGTATCGGCTCACCAATAGGGTCGATGTTCGCAAAATCCATAGCTATCTGCCTGATTCCCGGCAGACGCTCTTTTATATTCCGCTCGCCTATATGCATCAGCTCAAGGTGAACGTAACCTCCTTCAAATCCCCTGCCTTCGTTTATCTCGGTTTGTATCGCCCGTGCCACTATATCCCGCGGTGCAAGGTCAAGCAAATGGGGAGAATAGCGCGCCATGAACCGCTCGCCAAGTTTATTCTTAAGGAATCCCCCTTCGCCGCGCGCGCCTTCTGTAATAAGGATATTCGTGCCGTAAAGCGTGGTGGGATGGAACTGCACGAATTCCATGTCCGAAAGCGCTACACCGCTTCGGTATGCCACAGCGCATCCGAATCCTGTGTTTATTATCGAGTTAGTTGAGCGCCTGTATATCCTTCCGTACCCGCCGGTTGCGAAAATAACAGCCCTGGCAAGAAACCCTTCTATCCTTCCGTCAGCGATATTATATCCTACAACTCCCGAACACCTCCCATTATTGGCAACAAGCCGTGTTACCAGCCATTCTTCATATAATTTTATGCCGTTTTTAAGCGCCTGCTCATACATCGTATGCAATAGCGCATGGCCAGTCCTGTCTTCGGCGTATGCGGTGCGAGGATAGCCAGCGCCGCCGAAAGGACGCTGGGCTATCAGTCCGCCCACTCTGGAAAAAAGCGTGCCCCATTGTTCCATCTCATTGACACGCGCCGGTGCATCCTTGCAGAGCACTTCCACAGCGTCCTGGTCTGCAAGGTAATCGCTTCCTTTTATCGTATCGAAGGCGTGGTCTTCCCATTTGTCGTTTTTCCCAAGCGCTGCATTAATACCGCCCTGGGCTGCTACCGAATGCGAGCGCAAGGGGTGGACTCTCGATATAACTGCCACATCTGCGCCCTTGATGGCCAAAGCTGCGCGCAAACCAGCCAGACCTCCGCCCACTATTATAATGTCATGCCTGAACATACTCATATTATATACGTTTCTTATATTACTTTACCATGTGTTTTATATAACCAGGAAAAGAAACTATACAACGAGGGTTATGAAGTTCAAGATAAAAAGATTTGACGGGGAAAAGTCGTGGTTCGATACTTTTGAAGTAAAACCCAAACCGCACATGTCAGTTCTTGAAGCTCTTTTCCAGATACAGGACGAGCAGGATGGCTCCCTTGCATTCAGGTATTCATGCCGCGGGGCTGTCTGTGGCTCCTGTTCCATGCTCATTAACAAGAAACAAAGACTTGCATGCCGGACGCAGGCATCTGAAATCGTTGGCGAACAGGTTCTTACTATTTCACCTTACGGACCGGTTGCGAGACCTGAATTAAAGACAGGCGATGAAATACTTATAGAACCTCTCCCGAACCTTCCGGTAATCAAAGACCTGATAGTTGATTTAAGACCTTTTTTCAAACATTATGAGGATGTGCATCCCTGGTTTGAGGGAGGCGGGGATATGCCGATGTCCCGGGAGGATGTCAGGAAAGTCGATAAGTATGCGGCATGTATCCTTTGCGGGCTTTGCTACGGGGCATGTCCCGTGGCTGCAAGGGATAAGGATTATTCAGGGCCTGCCGCGCTTGCAAAGGCATGGCGTTATTATGCTGATACGAGATATAATGACACAGTCGGGATGCTAAAGCGGGTGGATTCGGAAAAAGGGGTATGGGCATGCGATGAGGTTTTCAGGTGTGTCGAGGTATGCCCCAAAAAAGTGCCTCCCACCAATGCCATCACAGGTTTCATGAGAAAAATAATCTTACATAGAATCAAACATATAATCAGGTGACCATGGAAAAAGAAAGGGCTTACGGAACAGGAATGTGGGCATGGCTGCTCCAGCGAGTCACGGGTATCCTGCTTGTGTTTTACCTGTTCATCCATATCGTATGGGCGCATGGAATTAAAACGCCGTTTGATTTCATGTTCGTGGAGTTCAAGACAGCTGTTTTTATTCTGCTGTTGCTCGTACTTCCCCACGCATTGAACGGTTTCAGGGTGTTCGCAATCGATTTAGGGATTGGGGACAGAACGCAGAAGCTCTTGTTCTGGGCACTTGTCCTTATCGGCGGTCTTGTGATAATCTGGGGTATTCCATAGCCGGATAATTTATCCGCATGAAGCATTGGCTATGAACTGCTGTTCATAGATGGCAATGAAAAAGAACAACAAAATGAACAGTAACAACGAACTAATACGAACTCGTACGAACTCCGGCGGAATGAGTTCGTATCAGTTCGTACGAGTTAGCTGTTATTTTATCTTACGAGGCGCAAAGAGTGAAAAAGAATGAATCAAGTCGAATTATTTATAAGGATTGTTGACCTTTAGAAACAAAAAGTTTACAATCGGTGAATTTATGTCAGAATTTGGAAGCGAGCTAAAAAACGTATTTGGAAAATATGAATCTGCCAAATATAATTTCTTTAAATGGCGGTTCGAATCAACATTCCTGAACAAAATTGCCCTGGCGCTGGGCTTTGCGTGTTTGACCGGACTGGTTGCGCAGCTTCGGTTCTATCTTCCATACACGCCTGTGCCTGTAACGGGACAGGTTTTCGCAGTCCTTCTTTCCGGAGTGATTCTCGGGAGATGGTACGGCGGGTTAAGCCAGGTATTTTATGCTGTTATAGGTGTCCTGGGAGTGCCATGGTTTGCAGGTGGAACAGCCGGACTGGCAGTTCTCGCTGGCGTGACCGGCGGCTACATTATCGGGTTTATCGTAGCATCGCTGATAATCGGATGGTTCACGGACATGTATGTCAAATCACGAAGCTTTGCAGGCATGTTCAGTCTGATGCTGCTTGGGATTGTGATGGTTTACCTGTTCGGTGCTGTTCAACTGGCTTTTGTGCTTGGCGTGAATGCGCAGAAAGCAATCGAGCTTGGGGTTCTGCCTTTCATAGCTGTTGACCTGTATAAGGCGCTTATCGCCTCGGCAATAGCAGCTGCAGTGGCGCCGAGGGCTGCGTATGGGAATGAGATTGATTCGAGGTAAAATATTATTTTTTATAATAAGAATATCACGATGACCTACATCGCCGACTCCTCTCTCTTCATCATCAGAAAGCGCCTCGAAGGCAGCATCATAACTACGCCCTCCGTAGTCGAAGAACTCAGGGACGAGAACGCACGTACGATGATGGAACTGATGAATGTGAGAGTCGAGCCTCCGCTTGAGAGCTTCAAAAAAGAGGTCAGGACGAAAGCGGGAGTCACGAAGGACAGCGAGGAGCTTTCAGGCACGGACATAGACATTCTTGCAAAGGCGCTTGAGTATTCAAGGCGCGAAGAGACTATTCTGGTAACGGATGATTTCGCGGTGCAGAATACAGCGATACAGCTCGGGATCAAGGTCATGCCTGCGGGTCAGAGGAAGATAAAAGATGTTCTCCTATGGGAAAAGCAGTGCATCGGGTGCAAGAGGCGTTTTCCACAAGGGGATGAGTGCCCTGTGTGCGGGTCTCCAATGAAAAAGAGGAGAAAAGGCAAGATTGAAACTTGAGGCTATTATCGAGGTACATTTTCCAATATCTGGTATTTGCTTTCCTGTGAATTATTATTTTTCCCGCTTTTTCCGAAAAACCCTTAAATTTGACCGCTGCATATTCCAGTAAATACAATTTTCAATTGAAGAACAACATATCTCTATAGGCTTTTTTGAGATATGCGATAATATCAGAGGATGATTATTTGAATACTTTTTTAAGATGTCTATGGCATCTTCTACAGGTACATACCTTGCTTTTCCCGCATTGACCATTCCTTCAGCCAGTTCATCTAGGAATACGGACTCTGTAATTTCAGAGTTTTTATGAATGATTCTGCAAACTCGCTCGCCAACTGCGCATCTTTTTGATTGCTGAATTAATTTCGATGCTTCCGTTATGTCCAGCACCTCCGGCTCAAATTCTCTTGCCCCCGCAAGCAATTTTTTTGCGATTGCTGAACCAATAAACGGATATTTTATGAATTTAAGCCAGAGCAGACCTTTTTTTGTATCCGTAGCAGCCTTTCCACTCGTATAATAGTCGACATCATGCATAAATTGTTATAATATCAACGTCCGGTATTAAACCCATGACCAAAACTTATTTAATTAATGCCTGCTAATATGTTCGTAAGATGGCGAATTATATAAAAAACAATTTCGATACCAGACTTGAGAAAACAAAAACCCTCGCCGACATCTTCGAGGTCGTAAAAGCAGCCGTGTGGGAAAGCCAGAGAAAAAGCCGCGCAGGTTTGATGCTCGGGCTTGCCAACCTCGGGAACCAGCCGCAGGGATTTTTCGGGGGTTTCTATCCTGTGGGCTCAAACGTCATAGTATTGAATAAAATCCCTCTTGAGAGGATCAAGGAAACAAGACCTGAGCTTTACAAACCCTATATTTTCCATGTCCTGCTCCATGAGTACTTGCACACGCTCGGTTACCTGAGCGAAAGCGGCGTCAGGCAGATGGCTCATGAGATTACAAGAGAGGTCTTTGGCGAAGAGCATCTTGCAACAAAAATAGCAAAAGATACAACCCTTTTCTTCAAGAATCTCGTATATCCAAATGCAGCATGGCAGCCGGATGATATGAATCTTGAGCTTGTGGATGGTTTTGACAGGGGAAGCGCGAGTTATATAGGTTAGGATTTATTTCCTGTTTCCGGCAGGCCACGGGAAAATTCAATTAACCTTTTAACAGCAATTGCCTGAATATGGTTCTGCCTTTTCCCATATAGTAAAGAACTTTTTGCGAAGCTCTTCCGCAAGCTTGGTATCCCTTATATTCACCACTGCAAAAAGCTCTTCGGGATTAATGAGATTTAACATCTGGAGCAGGACATTTTCACTATCTATTATATCAAACGGCGTAGCAGGTATCGCAGCGAACCTGCAGTTGAATTTATCACCCATATGCTCAAGCAGTTGTTTTACAATCGGATATTCTTCCAATAAACTGAAATCCACATCCTTGTTAAGAATAATTTTGATATCCACGCCCCTTTTAATGGCTTCATAAAGAGCCTTGAGTATTCCGGCATGACATTCTTTCATCAAGTCTTGTTTTAATCGCTCGGAGTTCATCTTTGGAGCCATAAAAACCAGCAATTACTTTTGAGACCCTGATATGCACTCTCGAACAAGTTCATGGGATTCATCACCTATTGCGACAGTCCAGAAAGTCTTATCAGGCTTTCTTGGCTCAACGCCAGAAAGTTCGGATTTCAGGTCAGAAACCAGGTTTTCCAGTTCAACGGATGCCTGGGTAAGTTCTTCATGCCTGGTTTTTGAAAGCCGCTCAAGCGCCGCGGCAGGCTCAACGCATGCATACCGTCTCGGCCTTGTATCCTGCGCACGAATTAAATGCGCCTCATCGAGGCTTGAAAGTACATTATAAATCCGCCCCATAGGTATTTTTGCATTTTCCGCTATCTCGCCGGCTTCAGCGTCGCCCAGCTTCAGGAGCGAAAGATATGCCGATGACTCATAACCCGTAAGACCGAGTTTCTTTAATTTTTCAAGCACAGCGGATAATTTAATGTTTTGCTATTTAAAAGTTTTGTAATTAAACCACTTTAAAGTTGTTTAAACACAACATTTTAATACAGGCATGAATAAACGGGGAGGCACTGCGAAGAATAAACGGAGAACAGATGGCGACCTTTCTTGAAATGTATTTGATGAAACTTGCTGAAATACAGAAAAAGCATACAAAACTGCTTGCGGTCGCGGTTATAATTCTTACTATTATTCTGGGTATCGGGCTTAAGGATCTGACCATCAACTCTGATTTCAGGACAGAGATGCCCAAGGAACTTCCCATTTTCCAGCTCAATGACAAGGTATCGGCCAAATTCGGAGGGCAGGATGCTGTGGTCATTGCAGTCCAAATTGATGACTCTGTGGATTCAAAAGAGGCTGTAAGGGATATCCGGGACCCGAGGGTTATACAATCACTTATTTTCCTTGACAGGGAATTCAGGGGCGAAACAACAGTTACGAGCGTAACATCTCCTGCAAGTTTTTTCAGGGGCAAGAATACATATTCGGATGAGGAGATAACCCAAACCCTGCGCAACACCCCTGCGGCGGATGCATTCTTCAGCCGCAATTATAAAATGGTGCTCATGTATGTTGCGGCGGATATAGGCTCGGGAGAAGACCAGGTACAGAGTTTCAATAAACTTGCACAGCAGCTTATCGATTATACACCAAAGCCGCCCGGAGTGAAGTTTGGCATAACAGGGCAGCCGATTCTCAGGATGACTATTTTTGATTTACTCAAGAGGGATGCTGTTTTTACACTTGCAGTCGCGGCAGTCATCATTTTGCTTCTCCTTTTCATCATGCAGCGCTCATATACACAGGCATTTTTGATATTCGCCCCGCTGTCTATAGGATTAATCTGGACAATGGGAACCCTTGGGTGGCTGGGTATTCCATTATCGGTTGCCACGGTGGCTCTTAGCTCAATGCTTCTGGGCCTGGGCGTGGAATATGGTGTATTCGTGCTAAGCAGGTACAATGAGGAAAGGGCTAAAAATTATAGTCAGCTTGATTCCATGAAGACCACAGTATATTCAATAGGCTCAGCAGTCATCGGGTCAGGAATGACAACGATTGTGGGTTTTGGTGTTCTTTCGTTTGCATCCGTCCCGCTTATGCAGCACCTGGGCGAGACGCTTGCGATGGGTATAGCGTTTTGTCTTCTCGCCGCGCTCATTGTAAATCCCGTTTTCATACTGCTGGAAGAGGATTATGAATACTGGAATACCCATAGGAAGCTTGCGAAACTTGAAGCCAAAAAAGAATTGCATATCCAGAGGGGGAGGTAATAGTGATTAAAGAACTCCTTGAAAAATATTCAGCCTTTGTTACCAGGCATCCGATTACAGTGCTTTTAATCATGCTAGTCGTTTCATTTTTTGCCATCCAGATGGCAGGTACTATCGAAACAAAAAAATCAGACATAAAATCAATGCTTCCCAGTGACGTTGAATCCATAGGCACGCTGAACAGCATTGAAAATGAGTTCGGAAGCACCAATGCAGTATTCTTTGCAGTCGAATTGGATCCACAATATAATGGCTCTGACGAAACGCGGGACATTCGTGACCCTGCGGTCATAAGGTATATGGATGAGCTTTCGGTGCTTGCGCAGCATACCGATAAAGTGATTGAGGTCTCAAGTGCGGCGTCGGTTCTGAAAACGATTAATAATGGGCGGCTGCCCCAGTCTGTAAGAGAGATTTCAGCGCTTACAGATAAAAACGGGCTTCTTGGGAGTTATGTAAGCTCGGACTACACGCTCGCCCTGGTTAAAATCCAGACAACAGATGACGTTGACCTGAAAGCGCTTGAAGTCGAGCTTAACAAGATAATCATGGAAGTCCCGAAGCCGCCTGGAGTCACGGTAGCTCTTGGAGGCAGCGCCATGGAAAGCACGGTCATGGAAAAAAGCATCGGGCCCGATATGGCAAAAACATCGCTGTATTCCCTTATCGGGATTCTTATAATTATACTGGTTCTTTTCCGTTCCATCAAATACGGATTCACTCCTATGACCACGATAATTTTCGGGACACTCTGGGCAATGGGATATATCGGGCTTATCGGAATGGGATTGAGCTCGCAGACTTCCGGCGTTCTATCCATGATAATGGGCATAGGCATAGACTTCGGGATACAGGTTGTCACGAGGTACAGGTTTGAACTTCAAAACAAACTTGTTCCCAGGGAAGCGATGGCAGTGACCCTGAATAACGTAATAATCCCCATGTCCACAACAACGCTTGCCGCCCTGATAGGGTTCCAGGCGATGTCTCTCGGGAAATTAACCTTCCTTGGCGATATGGGGACGATGATGAGCTATGGAGTGGCTGCAAGCATGGTAGCCGCTATAACCGTTGTCCCGGCTCTCATAATTATAATTGATACTATGAATATAAAAGATACATATAAAAAAATAATGAAGATTTGAGGTAAGAACATGAAGAACAGGATATTAACACAGGTTTCAATACTGGGCGTTCTGATAGTGCTTTTATCAATGTCCGCGACTATCGTTATTGGCGCCCCGTTCACGGGAGTACAGGGAAACAGTATAAAGGCAAATTTCATGAGCCAGGACCCTGACCCTACTGATGCCGGAAAAGATGTTGACCTTAGATGGCAGGTCGTAAACACCCAGTCTAGTATAATAGATAATTTAAGGTTCCATCTTGATGTGGAATACCCGTTTTTATTCGAAGCCGGGGATTCCCCTGATAAGAATTTAGGCACATCGGCAGGAACGAACGATAACCAGATTTTCTATGTGCTGCACTACAAACTCAGGGTAGCCGATAATGCTATCAAAGGAACTTACAACGTAACCCTGAACTGGGATACGGGACAGGGATGGACAAAGAAGGATTTCCCTGTTTACATCGACCCGAAGAGGGCTGATTTCGTAGTCGGGGCGCTTGTCACATCTCCTGAGAAACTGATAGCAGATACGCAGGAAGCGAAGCTTTCGGTGAATATAGACAACATCGGAAAAGGTAATGCAGAGAATGTTAAAGTTAAACTCATAGTGCCAACGGGGTTCAAACCGACTTACAGTTATTCGGATGAAGACAGCCTTGGCATAATTGAAACTGGCGGAAGTAAAACGGCAGATTTTTATGTGGACACGGATGAGAACTTAAGTGAGGGAGATTACAGCGCAAAACTTGAGATTACGTACAGGGATGAAAACGATGAGGCCAGTGTATACAGGATGGAAAACCTTACTCTCAATATCCCGATAAAGCCTGCGCCGTATCTGGTAGTGGAATCGGTGACAACCACTCCTGAAAAGTTAATGCCCGGGGACAAAGCCGAGTTCAGGATAAATGTCGGCAACAACGGCACTGAAAAAGCTGAGGCCGTTTCATTACGTGTTTTCCCGGACGCATCCCAGCCTTTTGAATTCGATGAAAAATCAGATTTCGTGGGAAAGCTTGAACCGGGTGAAAACGGGGATGCGGTATTGAAAGTGACAGTCGATAAAAATGCCGCTGTCAAGAAGTACCTGCTGGACGTTGAACTGAGAGGCATAGATGAAAAGAATAACGTGGTGATTTTCAGGCGGACAGTTCCGATAACCGTGAATCCCGGAACACCTTCGACTTCACCTGTGGCAGTAATGGGAATTTTTGTGGTTGTTGGAGCAGTTGTAGCAGGATATTATTGGAAGAAGAAAAAGTGATTGTGATCCTCAGATAATACTTCCGCAATTAATATACCTCATAAGTTGGCAATCACCGCAAAGAGCGCAAAGGCTGCAAAGAAAATATTGCGTTGCTTTGCGTTCTTTGCGTCCTCTGCGGTGAATAAAATCGCACGCCAGCAAAGGCACTCAGGGTGCACACTGCTACCAAAATATGGTTTAAATGTCAGGTTCTTGGCTATAATCTCAGCTCAAACCCAATAATCGGGTGCTCAAGCCCGAAATTCAAGATAACGC
Organism: uncultured archaeon; assembly: GCA_902386255.1. Classification (GTDB taxonomy): domain Archaea; phylum Halobacteriota; class Methanosarcinia; order Methanosarcinales; family Methanoperedenaceae; genus Methanoperedens. The sequence continues at coordinate 13,003 of CABMII010000074.1, read as the reverse complement.
CGGGGTGAATTTCCCCGAACACCCCGGATATCTTGCCTTTTATAATTATATCGGCGCGCCTGCCTTCAATGAATGCCGTGTCGTTTGACTCCGCAACCTCATATTCTATGCGTCTCTCTCTTAAAACGGCATCCACAATAGCCTGTATCTCGGTGAAATTTGCCTGCGGATGTATGGCGGCTGCAGCCAATTGCTGCTGTGTCCTGCAGTCAACTACAATCTCTCCGGCTTCGAATATCCGCTGCGGAAGTTCGCGGTGCTTATTAATTGAAAGGATTTCAAGCAGGTTGGGCAGGATTGTGGTACGTACGATGGTATGGTCTTCACTTATAGGGTACAAAATATGGGTGATGCCCTCTGCTTTTTCGCGGCGCATCATGTCAAATTGAACCTTCTCGCTTGTGAGCGTGAAGGGCATCACCTCAAAATAGCCAAGCCCTACCATGATTTCATGGAGCGAGTCCCGGAGTTTTGAAATTGGATGGGATTTTCCTGTTGTGGAAGTTGAAGGCAGCTCAGGCTGGATTTTATCAAAACCGTAGCCTATACCGATATCCTCGATGAGGTCCCAGTTGTGCAATATGTCGGAGCGGTAAGCGGGGACTGAAACTTCAATTGTGCTGCCCGAAGTTTTGGCGCCGTACCTCATTTTTTGAAGGCATGATATGATTTCCTCATCTGTGAGATCGAATCCAAGAAGATCTCTCACCTCGCTATTTTCAAGGTTCATGCGCAGGGGTTCAAGCTTCGGCGTCTGCCACTCTCCGTCAATGGTAACGGATTCGATTTTTCCTCCGCGCTCGGCAAGCGATGCAGCTACGATGTTCAGGGCAACCGATACCGACTTGTCAAGACCTGTTACCTCAATGAACAGGTCGGTGGTTTCTTCAGTCACGCGAGTAAGCTCGCCGTTGATTATCGGGGGGAACGAGAGAACATTCCCTTCAGCATCAAGAATAAGCGGGTATTTATCGAATTTTTCAAGGATATTCGCGAACTTGACGCCTTTCGGGTGTTTTTCGAGGATTTCCCTCATTGTCATCGTCTCTGTAAAATCAAGCGGTATGAACTTAAAATCAGGATGCTGCGCGATATACCGAAAAGGAGGTTTTATTCGTGCAAGGTCATGCACACCAATGGATACTTTTCTCCTGTTCCTGCCCACAGCCCAGTGAAGCGACTCCTGGAGAGCCATAAGGGATTCGATGCTTCGTGAATTGAACTGCATTCCCCGGATTACAGCGCATGCAAGAAATGGACGGATTTTTCCAATTTCCTTATCTTTTGTTATTTTGATTACTGGAGGCGCGACCTTGAATTCCCGGATTCCTGTTTCAATGCCAAGGAATCCTTTGAGCGCCCTTGCCACTCCTTCTGTGCTGTAAAGGTCGGGCCTGTTCGGGAAGAACTCGATATCTATGTGGTCATCCTCGATTCGTTCGATGTCGCACCCCATCATCGGGATGCGCCGGATTACCGTCTCCTTATCTATCCCTGATAGTTCTTCAAGGTCATCATAATATACTGTAATAACAGGCATTTTAAATCGGCTGGAAAACGAGCCGAAGATATATTAATTATTCTGTAACCTATTAGTATAGAGATTATAGTTGACAATCTTCAGTAGAGGAGGAAAAGTATGGTTTTTGATGTAAAGACTCTCGCGATGGCAAACCTTGGAATCCAGATATTTCTTATTGTGTTTGTATTCTGTGCAGTATATTTTGTAAAAAAAGGAGACCCTATTAAGCACTGTACAATGGTAAGGATCGCAGTGCCTCTACAGATATTAGCTATAATTGCAGTTATGCTTCCATCATTGGTTGGCTTTATCAAATTCGAACCTCTTGGAGTGTCGTTTAATGCCGAGCTGCTCATACATCATACGCTCGGCCTTTTGGTCATTGTAATCTGGATATACGTAAACCTGGCGTTAGGCAACATAATCAGGATGCCGGGTAATCTTCGCATATTCATGAGAACGGCGCTGGGCTTATGGATACTGGCATTGGTACTGGGGCTGCATATATACACAAGGTTATATTTATGAAAATGGAAAATTTGGAATGAATAAAGGAGGATTATTTTATGGACATGGAATTAAATGAGAAATTTAACGAACTCTGGAAAAAATATTTTAATAACGCCGAACTGCCCATCATGTTTTATTATACGGATGAGGAAGGGCATGCCGAGCTTGCAAAGCCCGAATCGACACCCAGATGCGTTATCGGCGCTTTATCAAAGGTAAGGAAAGGACGCTCATTTTCTTTCAATGCTGAATCAATCGGCTGTTTCGGCGGGAAAAGATATCTTGGTTTTTCTGAAACAATAAGGCCAAACTTTGAATATTTCCTGTCATGCGGGATTCCGGGCAAACTTGAAGGCGAACGTTATAAAAAATCCCCTGAGCTTGTTAAAGAAGTAATGAAAAACCAGCCTGCGTTTAAAGCCCCGGCTAAATTCATTGTTTTCAAAAGATGGGATATGCTTGAGGAATCGGATGAGCCAGAAGTTGTGATATTTTATGCCAGGCCCGATGTCGTCTCGGGTATTTTCACACTTTCGAATTTTGATGAGTCCGAGCCAAACGGGGTAATCTCGCCTTTTGGCGCGGGATGCAGCACGATTGTCCAGTATCCTTATCTTGAACGAAAGTCACCACACCCGAAAGGAGTTATCGGGATGTTTGATGTCTCAGCGCGTCCTTTTGTTTCATCTGATGAACTCACATTTGCGGTTCCCATGAATAAGTTTGAGAGAATGGTCGGGAACATGGATGAGAGTTTCTTGATAACGGAGTCGTGGAAGAGAGTGCAGAGAAGGATTTAGGCCTGAAGAGCAGAAAGCAGATACTGCTTAGAAATTAGATTCACATGTATCATGGTGACCTTAGACCCCTGCAATCGGTTAAAGATTGTCCAGAAACAGCTCGTCCCTGCAATCCTCAGCAGCGCAACGTTTGAAGTCGATACTCTGGATATCAAAGCAGCGATTGAAAAAAATCTGCCGGATCTTGAAAAGCATTGCTATGATCTTGCGGACAGGTGCGAGAAGAAATGGCCTGATTGTGCAAAGGAGGTCGAGCTGTGCAACAGGGAAAGGATAAAAGGATTGTTCCAGGAAACAAGGGATAAACTGGAAAAGATATGGGAGGAAAAGGAGAAGAAGGCGAGGGAAGGGGGAAGTCAGGGGGAGTAGAAAATTGGTGGCGGGCAGCCATTCAAAATATCGAAGCATCTGAAATAAACGAACCACGGATAAACCCGATTTTTTTTCAAATATCTGCTCCAGCGCGCCGATTGGCATTCACAACGAATCGCACACAGATGACATGGATGGGACGGATATTCACGGATAATTTTAATCCGCGCTCCGTGACGACATGTTAATGCTTCTATAATCTTTTTTGAGTAGCGTGGTGGCAGTCCGGGATAGAACGGCAGACTCCGTGACTAACCGACCGGGAAAAATATACTGCTATTTTTTTCATAATAGCTTCAGCGTCGCAGCTTCGCTGCGGGGGAACATGCAAAGAGCGGATTATATTAACTAGCGACGCTATATTGGATTTTACCCAACTAAGGTTAGAAGTTGAGCATTAACATGGCTGTTCTATCACAATATTGCTCTTAACAGATGACACATTAATGGACGTTAACAACGAACTAATACAAACTCGTACGAACTCCGGCGGCATGAGTTCGTAAAGCGACACCTCGCTTTATCCGGTGTCCACATAAACCGATACCCCGGTTTACCAGGTATGCTTTGCATACCTGTCGTTTGAAAGCCGAAACTTCGGCTTGCGCAGTGTTGGGGTATGCGTAGCATACCCTTCGTTTGATAAAACTTTCCTAAAGTTTTAGGATAAACCTTTCTTAAAGGTTTACGTATGGCAAAGCCATACGTGTATGCGCGACGATTTTTGATTAAACTTTCCTAAAGTTTTCAGTTCGTACGAGTTAGTTGTTGATTTTTTCATATCAGGCGCGTGCGAGAGTTTCATGTGATATGCCCACAAAATCAGGTTCTTAAATATAAATAATCGGAGTTTTTTAGGAAATATTATTGCATGATAGAAACATCGGGATAAGCGATGGAAAAAGCATTCGACCCGGAAAGTATCACCGGGCTTTCAGAGGAAGACGCTGCCAGGAAACTCAGGGAAGAAGGTTATAACGAGCTTCCGTCCCAAAAAAAGCAGGGCTTTATTGCCCTACTATTGAATGTTTTACTTGAACCGATGCTGCTTTTGCTTTTAGGTTCAGGCCTGATATATTTGTTGCTCGGCGAAGTAAAAGATGCTTTAATGCTGCTCCTGTTCGTGTTTGTGGTTTTCGGGATAACATTTTACCAGGAGAGAAAGGCAGAGCGGGCTTTGGAGGCTTTAAGGAACCTGTCAAGCCCGCGTGCTCTTGTGATAAGAAACGGAAAGCAAATGAGAATTTCGGGGCGGGAGGTCGTCAATGGCGACATTCTGGTACTTAGGGAAGGCGACCGTGTCCCTGCCGATTCTGTATTGCATTTTTGCACAAATCTCATGGTCGATGAGTCCATGCTGACAGGTGAATCCATAGCTGTAAGGAAATCAGAATGGGACGGCAAAACCCAACGCATGCAGCCCGGCGGGGAAGATTTGCCCTTTGTATATTCAGGGACGCTGGTAATTCAGGGGCATGGGATAGCGGAAGTCACTGCGACAGGAATTAATACCGAGATGGGGAAAATCGGCAGGGCTTTACAGGCCATTAACCAGGAAGATACTTTACTTAAGAAAGAAACAAGGCTTGTTGTTCGTAATTTCGCGATTGGCGGGATGATGCTCTGTATTTTCGTCGTGATAATCTATGGATTGACGCGGGGCGATTGGTTAAATGGATTTCTGGCCGGCCTCAGTTTGAGCATGGCGTTGATTCCTGAAGAGTTTTCCGTGGTTTTGCTGATATTCCTGAGCCTCGGAGCATGGAGGATGTCAAAAAGACAGGTCTTGACGCGGCGCATGCCAGCTATCGAAACGCTTGGTTCGGCGACCGTTTTATGCGTTGATAAAACCGGCACCCTGACAATGAACAGGATGATTCTTAGCTCGATGTACTCGCAGGGCGAATACTACGATACAGTGAAAAACGGGGACAAACCGCTTCCTGAGATGTTTCATGAATTGCTTGAGTTCGGGTATCTCGCAAGCCAGAAAGACCCGTTTGACCCTGTCGAGAAAGAGATAAAAAAAGGCACCGAGCAATTTCTTTCACACACAGAACACGTGCACAAGAACTGGAAACTTGTCCGGGAGTACCCGCTCTCCAAAAACCTGCTGGCATTGTCAAATGTATGGGAATCATACGACAGGCGGAAGCATGTTATTGCGGCTAAAGGCGCCCCCGAGGCGATAGCGGATTTATGCCACATGCAAGGGGTGAAAAAGAAAGAGCTGCTGTCCCATGTACAGAGGATGGCTGACAGCGGATTGAGGGTTCTCGGGGTGGCAAAATCAAGTTTTCGGAAGGATGAATTGCCTGAAATACAGCACGAGTTTGAGTTTGAATTTATTGGATTACTCGGCTTTGTCGACCCCGTCCGGCCCGGTGTAAGGGAGGCAGTTGCCGAGTGTTATTCAGCGGGGATAAGGGTCATTATGGTCACGGGGGATTATCCGGGAACTGCAAGGCACATAGCGCGGGAAATCGGTTTAAAAGACCCTGATAAATACATAACAGGCGCCGAACTTGCCGGAATGGACGGGAGAGAGCTTGCGGAGAAAATCAAGACAACAAATATTTTCGCCCGCGTCGTGCCGGAACAAAAACTGTCTATCGTGAATGCCCTGAAATCGAACGATGAGGTCGTTGCCATGACGGGCGACGGGGTTAATGATGCCCCTGCATTGAAATCAGCCCACATAGGTATTGCAATGGGGGAAAGGGGCACGGATGTTGCAAGAGAATCGTCGGCGATTGTCCTTCTGGATGATAACTTTTCATCCATTGTTTCAGCGGTCAGGCTTGGCAGGAGGATTTTTGATAATCTTAAGAAAGCCGTTTCCTACATATTTTCGGTTCATGTGCCGATAGCCGGGATGGCGCTCTTTCCCATATTGCTCAAACTGCCGCAGGTGCTTTTGCCTGCGCATATCGCATTTCTTGAACTGATAATAGACCCGGCATGTTCAACTGTCTTTGAGGCTGAACCCGAGGAGAAAAACATCATGAAAAGACAGCCCCGGAATTTGAAAGAAAGGTTGTTCGGGAAAAAAAGCCTGATGAGCAGCCTGTTCCAGGGAATAAGCGTCCTTGCGGTTATAATTATCGTTTTTCTCATGGCTTTGTATATGGGCAAAGGAGAACTGGAAGCCCGCACCCTTACGTTCACAACGCTTGTTATCGCAAATCTTACCCTGATAGTGGCCAACCTCTCATGGTCAGGGGACGTAATCAAGACAAATTATTCGGAAAACAGGGCGCTGTGGCTGGTAATAGGAGGAGCGCTCATGCTTCTCATTCTGGTGTTGTATGTGCCTGCCTTGAGAGACCTTTTCCATTTTTCGGCGCTGCATCTTGAAGACCTGCTGATTGTATTCGCTGCCGGGATTTTGAGCGTGGTGTGGTTCAAGCTTCTCAATGTCCGGTTGGAAAAATAGCGGCGCTGCCTTTTTGCGACAGTGGGTTTTTTGAACATATAGGAGAGACTCAGACAGTTGTATTAAGCTAAAATTATAAAAATCCTGGCGCCGGCAGTGCATGGAAAGTCTGCGTTTATTTGAAGCATGAGGAGATTTCCCGATATCGAATCTATGCTTTCATTGTTTTTCCCATCTGTTTTGCCCTGCGAAGCACATCTTCAAGACTCATTTTTTTAGTAATGTCCCTGAGTTGCGCTGTTGCGTCTCCTATTCTGGGAGTTATCGCCTGAAGATATATGAGATACTCCTCTGCACTGAGTTCTCTTTTCAGTATGTTGAATACCTTTTCCATTACCTTTGGGGATTCTGCGGCGGCAGCTTCGGACATATCATACCTCACATGGATTTTTGACTGTTATATTATATCTTGATATGCATTTAGCCTTATTTAAATTTGATATAGTGTAGTGCAAAGAAGATTCAGAAAGGTTATTGAAATTTTATTTAATTATGATAATTAAAGTCTGGCGCGACTATTAAAAAGCAGCATATTCAGTATCGCTCCCAGCACAGATGCAAGTGGGGGGTGCAGTGTGAAACAACAGCCGTGTGGACGGAACACGGATGACACGGATTTGACGGATATTCACGGATTTGTGCTTTTGATTTCTATTATTTCCTTTCTGTCATTCGTGAAAATCACCCGTTTGAATTCCGGGGTTTTACCGAAATTTAATAAAAGCCCGACTTCTTTATCGGTGGCTTTGAGATAATTGATTAGTTGAGCTTTATTTTCTTCTCTCAAACCCTCAGCAGCTTTGATTTCCATTATTACCTGGTCATTTACGATTATATCAGCGAAATAATCCCCTACTACCTGATATTCATAGTAAACTCTGATATTTGGTTGTTGCAAAACCTTGAGTCCTGCCCGTTTTAATTCTATTATCAGGGCATTTTCGTAAACCTTTTCCAAAAATCCGTAACCAAGTGTGTTATAGACTTTGCAAAACGAATTTATGATTTTGTCGGTTATTTCGGCGTGCAACATTTCATTTCTCCTTTTTCACGGAACACGGATACCTGATTTATCCCATCCGTGTTTATCAGTGACATCCCATGCAATCCGTATTCAAATCCATTTGCATCTGTTTAAGGCTTGAGCAAGCGGGGTGAAAGTATTGAAATACTGAAACCCATCGCTGCTGCATAAGAATGTTGCACTTTATCTGAAGTTTGGAGCGCGGTTTTTGTGAAATAGTCAACCACCAGTTGACGGAACACGGATGACACGGATTCGACGGATAAGCACGGATTTTTTTGCATCTGTGTAAATCAGTGCCATCCGTGCAATCCGTGTTCTATTCGTTTTTATTCAAAATCAACAATTAAAATTCGGCGCCGACATATTGAGTTTGAATATAATCCTTTAATGTATCAAAAATAGTTCCAATTAGTTAAATCCGTTTCGTTATACTCATACGTGTCTTGATCATTATACCGCCAACTGCTATCTTTTTTAATAACAATACCTCCAAAAAGCTTTCTACCTTTTGCATTTTCCTCTTTTATGTATTTTGCTAACCCTTCTGCCTTTGATTTTGCCGTTTCGGCCGTTATACCTTCTTTTGTGTCGAACAAACCTATTCTGCCATCTTTAAACTTCACAATCCAATCTACATAAAATGGTTCTTCTTGATTATTTTGGATATAAAGAACTGCAAAATATGTTCCATCTCTTTGACCATTCTTAAACCACCATTCAATGTCTGCACTTTTAGAATCCAAATACTTGACAAATTCTTTTTCCGGGCCAGAAGCAATATTCGCTTCGTAGAAAGGATCGAGGATTGACAATTTTGCTTCTTTGCTTGTGAAGTTGTTGTTATAATTAACAGAAGATGGAACTTCCCATTGTTCATCAACAACTAATTCCTTTTTACCTTTTCCTACATTTGCTGTATAAATTTCTTTTGCACGGTTTATAACGTTTATGAAATGCTGTTTATTTTTTGGAAAGAGAACAACCATCTGACCATTGACGCCGCCATATTCAAACTTTGAAAATTCATGAGATAAGAAGCGATATATCGCTTCTTTCACTCTACCAATGGATCTTTTTTCAGGAGCAAATGGAGATAAACTATCTCTTATAAACAAATCAAATAATACCTGCACCTCTTCCTCAGTTTGTGTCATCTGAAAAGTTTCTCCAGAGTGTTCATTATAAACGCCTTTTTCTTCTGCTATATGTTTAAATTCTCTATCTGGATTAGTTATTATACCGTCTGAAATGAGTAGAGATTTTATTTCTAAGGTGTTGATATTAATATTGTTTTTTAAATCAAGTTCTTTCGCAGCAGATAGAAAACCCCGAATAAAGTGTGGACTTAATCGCGTCTCTTCTCGGAAGCGTTTCGAGTGAACTGACCGCAAAGAAATGCTTTGATAAATGGCTTTTCGGTTTGCATAATTGATGGTAAGATATGAGCCTGCAACGTCTTCTTGTATTGAAATATCGCTAAGATTTGTGTAAACAATCCCTGTATTCATCTCGTCATTTTCATAATGCTTCAGTTCAGGCATCCTCAATATTCTACCAACTGTTTGAATCGAGAAGGTAATGCTTTTCCAATCTCTAAATAAAACTAGAATCGAAGCTCTTGGACAATCCCACCCCAAGGCAATTGCTTGTTTAAAAATCATCACTTCAACTTCGCTGTCATTCCTTGTGATGTTCTCTAAGTTAGTTTTGTTTTCAGAAAGATAGATAGCAAGCTTGCCGTTTTCAACTGTGATAGAATGTTTTTCCTTCAAAATTTGAATTACTTCATCTTGAATGTCTTCAATTCCTTGTTTTTTATCAGGAAGCTGAATAAGCATTAACGGATTTACATTAGAACCTGTTGTTTTAAATGCTTTCTGTAATTCATTTCGTTTCTCGATAGCTATTTTCAATACAAACTCATTCGTGCTTTCAGATGCATTGCTTGATATGTCCACTTTATTGGCTTTTTGTTGTTCAATAATATTCTTGAATCCCGGATTAATTGCAATCCGTTTTTTGATTACCCCTTCTTCAATAACCTTCTCTCGATAGACTTTTACCTTTTCATCTTCATTTATGATATGTGGGGTTGCAGATACTTCAATCGAGATTTTTGGCTGAAACATCTGGATTAATTCCAAGGATGTTTCTGTTTTAGCTGCAAAATGGCTCTCATCGACAACAAGAATGATAACTCGCCCTTCATTTACAGTGTTATTTATTATATTAGAAAGGTTAAAATCCGTTTCATTATCACGAATAAAAATATTATCTGTTTTATTAATGCTTTCCCAATTCAGAAAAAGAATCTCACTTTCTCCAATCCGTTTGTCTGTTAAATCCTCAAAGAATGAGCACATTAAAGCCTTGTTATCGAAATAATATTTTTCAAGTTTTTCTTTGCTCTGAATATGAAGCTGACGTGGTGCTGTCCATATAAATGAAAATTGCCTTTCATCATCTCTGTTTTCAATAAAATCTTTAAGAAAATCTGCCATAATAATAGTTTTTCCAGAGCCAGTAGGCGCTTCAAAGACAATTGTTTTATTACCCTGAATATCCAATAATTTATTTGCCTTCAATTTTAGCTCTGCTATGGCTTCTTTTTGATATTGTCTTAATTCCATTATTTGAAAATCCTCCGGTAAACACGCAAAATAGCTTCCGGTATGGAACAAACTTTCACTTTATCTTTCATATCTGAAAACTCGTCTGAGAAATCATCATCTCCTAATGAAAAGACATATACACTAATTGGTTTATCAAATTTTATGGCTTCATTTTTGAATTTTTGTATTGAGAGTTGGTCAAAAATAATACCTGTATATTTATTATTATTTCTAAAAATCTTGTAATCATCAGCTTCGGTTACGATTTCAAAAGTATTTTCTCGAAGGCAGAGCATTTCTATTGACTGTTTTGTTAATAATTCTTTGTTTTTATCAGTTGTTTCGGATGGTACAAAGGATGTACGATAATATTTGAGATTTCCACCCAGCCCTTGTTTCCATCCGTTTGTTTTTTTTAAACCCCACAATCGCAAGACGTTATTTTTTAGTTCACCTTTGACATTATCAAATAATTGTTTGTTCTCTCGGCGAAGGTTTTGATAGATATCATATATTTCTTGGGCATTTTCTAACTTGTTAATAGTAAGTTCCTCTTCAAATAAAAGATTCTTCTCATTTCCTTCGTACTCATACCCTTGGATTACATTTTGAATTCTTGGGTAACAAAAATCTGCACAAATGTTATTCTCATTATTTGTTACCAAAATACATTGACGAATCCCCTCGTCTTGTTTATTTAACTCCATAACTGCCTCTGCAGTAGTACCAGAACCAGCAAAGAAATCTAGTACAATGCAATCATTAGAAGGATACATACCCAATAATCTTTTTATAAACTCCACATTTTTTTCTCCATTCTCGAATTTCCAATTTGAATCACCTTCCTGAATATCCGTCCAATTAGTATCTAACAAAGTAACATCTGATGCTTCAAGCTTGTATTGCGGACTGCCTGTTTTAGGGTTTCGTCGCAGCAATCCATTATCCATCATTTCTTTTGCTCGTTCCTCCTCAAACATCCAATGACGGCCTTTTGGTGGTTTCTGCCCAAAAAGCTCATATTCCATTGTATTTCTAATCCCTGGCGCATCAAACGCGTGCCATCTTTCTGCCTTTTGTTGATATTTTGTTGGTATCTTTAGTAGTGAGTTTTCAGATCTAGCGTAGAAAAACAGTGTACCATGGCCAAGATTGAGACTTTTTACAAATGACCTTTCATTAATATTTTTCTTCACTCTTGATACAACTATTGAATTGCGAAAATTATTTTCTCTAAAAATATCATCACATAACAGTTTTAACTGTGCCAACTCATTATCATCGATTGAAATAAAAACAATACCACTATCCTTTAGAAGATTGCGTGCAAGTTTTAATCTTTTTGATATAAACGATAACCATTTACTATGTCTATAGGGATCCTCTTTTTCAACATAGGTGTCATTATAATGAAAATCTTTGTTACCTGTATTGTATGGTGGATCGATGTAAATGACATCAATTGCTTTTTCATGAGTATAGTTTAGCACAGAAAGTGCATGGTAATTATCGCCTTCAATCAGGATATGTGTAGGTTTGTCAGAATCCGTTTCAATCTCTTTAGATTTTATTTTCACTAAGACAGGAAGCTTGCCTTCAGCATCAGTTTCAAATTTTTCTTTTGTGCGCTCCTCGTTCCACACTAAACCATATTTCTTTCGCTTCTCTAGTGTCAAGTCAATAATGTAAGGTCGTAAAATATATATTGTATGTCCTTCATAATATATCTGAGAGGATGGATTATGAAGAAATATGTTGTAACACTTTCCAAAGAAGAACGCAATACTCTTCGAGAGCTCAGTTCCAAGGGCACCCATAAATCACAGAAAATACTCAATGCTCAGATTCTGCTAGGATGTGATGAGGGAGAATATCAGGTTGAACGTTCAACCAATGAAGAAATTGCTCGTGTTCTTGGTACGAGTATGAGAAAAATAGATCGCGTGAAGAGGCGTTTTGTCATGGAAGGTTTGGAGTTTGCTCTCACCAGGAAAAAAGGAAACCGTATCTATAAAAAAAAGGCAGATGGAGATTTTGAGGCACATCTGGTTGCATTAAGTTGCAGTAAGCCGCCAGAAGGCTTTTCGAGATGGTCCCTTAGAATATTAGCTGACAAGGTGGTCGAGCTTGGATATATTGATAGCATATCCCACGAAGCAGTACGCAGTATTCTTAAAAAAACGAAATTAAACCATGGCAAAAAACGGGTTGGGTAATTCCACCTGAACACAACGGAAACTTTGTTGCGAATATGGAAAAAGTGTTGGATGTCTATAAACGGCCGTATGATTCACAAAATCCTGTTGTTTGTATGGATGAATCCCCCAAGCAGTTGATTGCTGAGACAAGAATTTCCATTCCTGTTTCACCAGGGCAGCCGGAAAAGCATGATTATGAATACAAGCGTTGCGGAATGTGCAATGTTTTTATTGCTTGTGAGCCTTTGGCAGGAAAACGTATGATAAAGGTCACAGAAAGAAAAACCAAGCAGGACTGGGCTTATTTTATGGAGAAAATTGCATATCAATATGAAATGGCTAAAAAAATAACAATTGTTATGGACAATCTGAATACACACCAACCGGGATCATTTTTTGAAACCCAACCTTCGCAAAATTATAGGGTTTAATCGGATTTTTTAAGACTCAAATTGCTTCTTTTTTTCTGCTCTTTATGCCGTTTTCAAAAATAAATTATCGACCGAAATACTTATATTTTTATAAT
>CABMII010000073.1 GCA_902386255.1 uncultured archaeon | reverse complement strand
TTCTTGATTTGCAGGCTAAACCATTTGATTTAGGATTCATATGGGGGCAGCCTGCACCTATATATAGCTATCTGTAGCCGTGTTTTTAGCAGAAATTGGAAGAAAAATTAGCTAACTACTGAATATACTGTATTAGTTAAGAAATTAAATGACGGGGATTTGATTGAAACAGACGGTATCATTGAAGGCATGACCACAAAAATCATAGGCAAAAAGAAATTGCAAATTGGCGGTGTGGTCAGGAACACAACGGGTGAGATTTTTTAGGGAATTCAAATAATTCTTTCTTCTCCTTTTTCCTTTGTCCTTATCCTGACATCCTTCAAAAATGAAATACTACGGGCAAGATTAATCAATTCCTCCCCGGAAAGAGGTTTTTCTTTTCGAATTTTGTCATCAGGGGCATTTTCAGGGATACCCTGCTGAAGCACATAAGTGCAATCTTTATCCGCAAGAAACCTTGCAATTTCCGAAACACTAACAAGCGATCGGAAAACAGTCGTCCTGACCTCAAGAGCAATTCCCTTAAGATTCAAGGATTGCAGAACGCGCTCGGCTGCATCCTCTTTACCGCCTGTTATGAAACTATATTTATGCGAATCATCAAGCGGGGCTTTGATGTCAAGGAAAATTTTATCAAGGAGTTTTTGCCGGATTAATTCTGAAAGGCGTTCCGGATAATACCCATTGGTTTCTACTCCTACAAGCAAACCTTGCTTTTTTGCGAATTTTGAAAGGTGTTCCAGCGCATCATATTGTGTAGTGGGCTCGCCGCCTGAAAAAACCACGGCGCTTATGAAACTCTTTGCGTGAATAATATGTTTTTCGAGCTCTTCGATATCAACGACTGCACCTCCTTTAAAAAGCGGCTCCAGGCGGTTTGATACCTCGATAAACCTGTTATTTGAGCAATACAGGCATTTAAAATTGCATCCGTTGAAGAAAATAACAGATGCAGACCTGCCGTACCAGTCTATTGTCGATACGGGAATCATTATTCCGCTAAAAACCAGTTTCATTTATCTCCTTATCAAAAAGATTATCAATCAATAAACCAATTTCATATTGGGGCGTTATATTAAATCTTGCGCCTGAAAAAAGTCAGTTGCTTTACGGTTTAATTAAGGAGGAAAAATATGTCAGAAATGTCGGATATGGTTAGGAAAATGGGACTATTCGGTATCGGGGTAATTTCCCTGACCCAGGAAAAGATTGAGGAATTTTCCCAGGAAATGATAAAAAAGGGAGATATGAGCAAAGAAGAGGGGAAGAAATTCGTAAAGGATGTCCTGTCAGAGAAAGAAAAGCAGATGAAGGATTTTGAAGATAAGATAAATGAAAGGGTTAAAGAGACGCTTCAAAAGAGCGGAGTTGTGATGAAAAGCGATATTTCTGCTCTTGAGCGGAAAATTGAAAAACTTGAAAAAACAGTCAATTCCATGAAAAAATAGAACGTTTTCGGAAGTAGAACGTGGGCCTGTTCGATAGAGAAGTTGCTTACGTCAAACGATACCGGCAAATCGTTGACGTGATGATAAAGCACGGGTTCGGTTACCTTGTTGACCGGTTTGGGCTGCGCCCGTTTCGGTCTTTTCGCGAGAAATTGTTCGGACCCAGGCCCCTCAAGGAACAAATGCTCGTGCTATCGGAAGCGCAAAGACTGCGTCTTGCTTTGGAAGAACTCGGGCCCACGTTTATTAAATTCGGGCAGATATTAAGCACAAGATACGACCTTATCCCGGAAGAGTACATACAGGAACTTTCCAAGCTTCAGGACAGTGCTCCGCCTTTTGAATTTTCAGAAGCAAAAAAAGTAATCGAAAAGGAATTCGGGAGGAAACTTGAAGAGATTTTCCAATCCTTCAATCCCGAACAAATCGCATCGGCTTCGATAGGGCAGGTCTATCGCGCAACGTTGTCGGGAGGCGAAGAGGTAGCGGTCAAAGTGATGCGGCCGGGCGTTGAGGACATCATTGAAACAGACCTTGCAATCCTGATGAGCATTGCAAGATTTACCGAAAAGCATATAAAAGAAAGCAAATTTTTTAATCCTGTGGGTTTCGTTGATGAATTTTCCAGGGTCATGAAGCAGGAGATTGATTATGCCCATGAAGCCCAGAATGCTGACAGGTTTTATTCAAATTTCAAAGGGAGCACGACTGTCAGGATACCAAAAATGTACTGGGAATACACTACAAAACATGTGTTGACCCAGGAATTTTCAGAGGGTATCAAAATAACGGAAATCGAACAGATTGAATCTATCGGGCTTGACAAGAAAAAAATTTCAATCGATATTGCGAATGCATATCTTAAAATGATATTCGAGGATGGTTTTTATCATGCCGACCCGCATCCCGGGAATATCCTTGTTTCCCGTGACGGGTTTATCATTTTTCTTGATTTTGGAATGGCGGGGCATATAGACCCCATACTTCACGAAAACCTTGCAAATCTCATAATATCCATACAATTGAACGACATAGATGTTCTTATAGAAGCTCTTGCAGAGATAGGGCTAATTAGCGACGCTGGAGGTGAGAGTCCACAAATTCGGATAAAACTTGAAGAATTCTTGAACAAATATTACAACTTATCCACTAAATTCATAGATCCCACAGCGTTTTTGCGTGATATTATCGATATTTTCGCCAAAACCAGAGGAAAAATCCCGACAAATATAATGCTCCTGTCAAAAACACTTGTTATACGGGATGAAATCAGCCGTAAACTCGATCCTGAGCATAATTTCGGGGAATTGACAAAGCCGTATGTTGATAAAATGCTTGAACAGCGCACTAAAGCTTCTCATCTAATAAAAGAGGCTGAAAAAACGGTATTGGATTATATTCACCTTGTTAAGACTTTTCCAAGAAGAGTCAATCATATCCTTGCAAAAGCTGAAAAAGGAACGCTGAAGCTTGAACTGGAACACCTGGAACTTGAAACTCTTGTCGAGGAACTGGATATAGCGAGCAACAGGCTGTCTTTTAGCATGATAATTGCTGCGCTGATTGTGGGTTCTTCTCTCATTATCCAGACAAGAATGCAGCCAAGCCTTTTTGGTGTGCCGTTTCTCGGGATTTTTGGATTTCTTCTTGCAGGAATTCTCGGGCTCGGGCTGCTTGTTTCGATTATCCGTTCAGGCAAATGGTAACGCTCGGCCAGGTTTTTAATGAAAAGCTAAAGAATGGTTAGTTGTGTAATTTTTTGATACAATTGTATCAGATGGTTATATATGGCGCCGCCCTGCCATCGAGCCGGAGGGGCGCACCTGATTTTAAAAATAACAGATTGAGGGTTTTGTATATCCGGCTATTCAATTTTTAACATCAGGAATTTTCTGACTTTGACAGTTTTATCGAGAGCATCCTGTACATCTTCCATAGTTGCACTTTCGCCAGGATAACGGAACTCAACTGCAAAGTCGGTCAGCCCTTCCACAAGTGGCTCAAGTTCTTGAAAAGTAGGGTCGTATTTTTCACAGTCAATAACAAGAGCAGTTAAATCGTGAATTTTTCGCAGCTCTTCGCCCTGCTTGATAAGATATGCTTTCAGCCATTTTTCAATAGCCTGCTGGCAGTGGAACCCGGTCTGGTTCTCAACTCCTTTTTGCGGCGCAAGTGTCTTTGCTGCAATAAAATCGCTGTCGCCTTTTTTAACCCACTCTCGCACTATCTCGCGCATATATCACCTGCCCGTCCCTTAATATTTTCTTGATAAAGGGATCTCCGATATTCAGCCTGTGTTTGAGTTCTTCAGGTGTGCGAACGAGTATATCCATGGGAACATAGCGGTCTTTTAATACCCGCCT
>CABMII010000072.1 GCA_902386255.1 uncultured archaeon | reverse complement strand
TAACATCAAGTTTCAATCCTTGTTTTAGTGGATGCGCCTCTTGAATCCCATGCGGCATGGAATACGACTATTACGTTCGGGGTTTCAATCCTTGTTTTAGTGGATGCGCCTCTTGAATTATTTTAAGATCTCATATATGAACAAAGACGTGTATGTAAAAACATTATATATCTGTATACGCCGTATCAAATAAAACAAGTATTGAAACTCCTAAATTAAAAGTGTCATTCACTGCATCATTGTATTCAACAGTCGCATCCAGAAACACACTGTATTACACACTTTTTCTCATACTACAACAAAAGATATTATTATTATTCAAGAGGCGCATCCACTAAAACAAGGATTGAAACATATAAAAATAACTGGAAAGCTTTTGCAGTAAAAGTTCAGCAAACTTATATTTTAAGTCCTGCAATAGTTTTATTTAATTTATTGATGGCAAAGCTTTAACATAGTTTAATTTTAATTAATAGTTCCCATGAAGGATATTTTTGAAATAGCCCGCAGGGCACTATTGCTTACAAAAAAGGCAGGGGCAGATGAAGCCGAGATTTATTGCGTAAAGGGCAGGTCTGTCTCAATCGACATTCACCGGGATGTAATCGACCTCGCCAAGGAGAGCATGGTTTCAGGCATCGGGATAAGGGCTATTGTCAAAGGCGCAGTGGGTTTTTCAAGCACCAATGATGAGCGGCGCATTGAAGAGGCCTGCGTTCTTGCGGTGAAATCCGCTAAAGTGAGGGGCAGCGACCCGCAATGGTCAGGTCTTCCACAAAAAAGCAAACCCGCAAAAGTTGCAGGCATTTTTGATAAGAAGCTTGCAGAGATCGAAATTGAATCATGCATGGATTATACTTCCATGATGATTGAAGGTGTAAAGTCCGTTCCTTCAGTTTCGCCCACTTCGGGGCATTTCTCATGCGGGAGTTCAACTAAACTTGTTTTGAACTCAAACGGCATTGAAATTGAGGAAGAGGATACCATCATCCAGGCGACCGTGGATACTGCAACACAGGATACCCCCCTTTCAACGGCATCCGAGTTTGACATGTCGCGGAAACTTGACATTGATTTTTATAAAATCGGGGAAAAAGCCTCAACTCTTGCATTGCGGTCAAGAAACGGCATAAGCACGCAAACGCGCGATACTGCCGTGCTTCTTGAGCCGCTTGCTTTTTCTGATATTCTTGAAAATACGCTTGTAACTTCATTAAACGCGGATAATGTCCAGAAAGGGCGTTCATCGCTGGTCGGGAAAATCAACAGCAGCATTGCAGCGGAAGACCTGTCTATTATCGATGACGGAACGCTCACCGGCGGCCTCGGGACTTCATCGTGCGACGACGAGGGCACGCGGTCACAGAAAATCGCAGTTGTAAATAAAGGTGTCCTGTCGTCTTTCCTTTACGATTGCTATACTGCAGGAAAAGAAAAGAGAGCAAGCACCGGCAATGCGGTTCGCGGCTCATATACCTCCACGCCCTCGATTGGAATACGCAACCTGGTAATTGAACATCCGTCATATGATGTCATTGGCGAGACAAAAGACGGCGTTATTGTCAATACCGTAATCGGGGCGCATACCGCCAACCCCATTTCGGGTGATTTCTCAGTCGAGGCGAGAAATTCGTTTTTGATTGAAAACGGCGAGATTACTTCGCCCATCAAGTCCCTGATGATTTCCGGCAATATCTTCGATCTGTTAAGGAATATCGACGGAGTGGGAAAGGATGTAAGGAATGTGGGGAACGTGATTA
The DNA here is from genome assembly GCA_902386255.1 of uncultured archaeon. Taxonomy (GTDB): domain Archaea; phylum Halobacteriota; class Methanosarcinia; order Methanosarcinales; family Methanoperedenaceae; genus Methanoperedens. The sequence goes on along the minus strand of CABMII010000072.1, from coordinate 19,314 downwards.
CGCCGACGGTAAGGGTTTCGAATATGAAGGTTATAGGGCAGTAAAATAAAACATTTATCCCTTTATAAATTCCTCAAGCTCTTCCCGCGCCTCGCTGTCACGCATCTGCTTTGGCGGATGCTTCATGAAATAAGCCGATGCGGGTATTATCGGCCCCCCGATGCCCCTGTCAAGCGCTATTTTCGCAACGCGGATGGCATCAACGACCACGCCTGCGCTGTTCGGGCTGTCCTCAACCGAGAGTTTCAAATCAATATAAGCAGGGACATCCCCGAAAAGCTTGAAATCTATTTTCAGGTGGCATATCTTATTATCATTCAGGCAGTCAATGCAGCCGTTCGGGCCTGCATAAACATACACGTCATACGGAATTTGCGAAGCAACTGATTCCGTCTTTGAGATTTTCTTGGACTTTAATCTTGACTGGTCGGTCATGTTCCGGAAATCGGTGTTACCGCCGATGTTCAACTGGTACGTGCTGTCGATTTTAGCGCCTCTGTCCACTATCATCTGGGTAAGGGCGCGGTGAACTATCGTGGCGCCGACAAGGCTTTTTATATCGTCCCCGATTATCGGGAGTTTTGCTTTTTTGAATTTGTCAGCCCACAGCTTATCCGATGCAACAAATACAGGGATGCAGTTTATGAATGCGCATCCTGCTTCAAGAGCCTGCGAAGCATACCACTTCACTGCCTCTTCAGAACCCACAGGCAAATAATTAATCAATATGTCGGCTTTTGTCTTTTTAAGAACCGCGGCTACATCTACGGGTTTCTGTTTTTTGTCCACCTTGAAGTAATCCTTCATGTGAGGAGCAACGCCATCAAAAACCTGGCCTTTCATCACTTCAACCCCAAAATCCCGTACATCGGAAAACTTTTTAGTGCAATTGGGTTCCGTAAAAATAGCCTCTGACAAATCCGTTCCTACCTTACGCATGTCGATGTCAAAAGCAGCAACAGGTTTTATGTCAGAGATAAGATATCCGCCCAGGGAATTATGCATTAATCCGGGGACGAGTTCATCGGACTTTTTTACAGGGTTATAATATTCAAGACCCTGGATAAGAGATGAAGCGCAATTACCAACACCTGCGATTGCTATTCTAATGCCTGCCATTTTTAATACCCTCTCAGTGATAACTGTAATCAGACTTAAAAGTTGTTATTTCAGTACCTTTCCGACATGAGCAATTCTCTGGAAGATTGTGATGAATGAAAGTATTGCAACTAAAAGAATCGCCCAATTTACAATGTCAAGAAAAGCGCCTGCGATTAAGATAATCATTCTTATCGGACGTTCCCCGATGCCAACTGATGCGCTTGCGCCTGCTGCTTCCGCGCGCGCCCTTGTGTAGCTCACCATCAGAGACCCAAATAGCGCAAGTATGCCGATAAACCATCCGGGAAATGGAGAAATGGCAGCAAGGCCGCCGTAAATCGCCCCTATAATCACCGCAGCATCCCCAAACCTGTCGCACACGGAATCAAGAAAACCGCCGAATCTGGTTATCCTTTTGTTCTCGCGGGCTACCAGGCCGTCGAGAGCGTCAAAAAAACCGCTGGCAAGAAGAAAAGCTCCTGCGAGAATAACATCGCGTTCTGCAAAAAAGAATCCCGCAACGAGGCTCAGAAAGAGCCCGAAAAGTGTTAATGTATTCGGGTTTATTTCAGTGATTTTTTTTGCAAGGGGCCTTAGAGCATCCCTTATGAATTCCTTTATATCTTCAAGCATTGTTTTTTTTATTGTTGCGCGATATGATTAATATTGCTTTTAAATAATCTATCATTTATTCGCTGACCTAATCCCATCCTTAAGCTCCCTCGCCAGCGCCTCAAGCCTGCCTGGCACATCTTTTCCGCTTGCGATAATATCCACAAACGCAGACCCCACGATTACCCCGTCCGCTCCAGTGCGTATGATTTCTGAAGTCTGTTTGCCGTTCGATATCCCGAATCCGACAGCCTTAGGCGTTCTTGTCTTCACCCTCTCAACCAGTTCGCGCGTGGACGCTGCAACATCCTTCCGCGCCCCGGTAACGCCTAAGCGCGCTACAAGATAGACAAAACCCGTTCCCTCTGCCAGAATCCTTTTCATCCTCGATTCCGTGGTCGTGGGAGCCACAAGGAAAATGAGGTCAACATCGTATTGTTTGCACAAGCCTGCAAGTTCGCCTGATTCCTCGGCTGAAAGGTCGGGAACGATTATACCCGAAATTCCAAAAGATACGCAGTCTTTCACGAATTTTTCAAGGCCCCTTTTGAAAATAAGGTTGTAATAGGTCATTACCACAAGCGGGATATGGACTTTAAGGGAACCGATAAGCTTAAAATAAATATCAGGCGTCATACCGCCGTTGAGCGCGCGCTCAATCCCGGCCTGGATGGTGGGTCCGTCTGCCGTCGGGTCAGAGAAGGGAAGCCCGAGTTCAATAATATCGGCGCCGCCTCTTACAAGTGCGGTTACGTATTCTTTCGTAGCTTCCGGCGTGGGGTCTCCGGCGCAGATGTAAGCGATTAACGCGCCTTCTTTTTTCTTCTTCAGCTCATTGAACTTATCACTTATCTTCATTTTTTCATCCCCATAACAGTCTCAAGGTCTTTGTCGCCCCTTCCAGAAATATTGATTACAACAATTTCGCCGAGTTCCCCTGACGATGCAGCCTTCTTGACATACGCAAGTGCATGCGAAGATTCAAGCGCCGGTATAATGCCCTCAAGCCTGCACAGGTCATGGAACGCATCAAGGGCTTCGCTGTCCATGGAATTGCGCGGCTTGATTCTTCCGGTATCAGCAAGATATGCAAGCTCCGGGCCAACGCCGGCATAATCAAGACCAGCAGCTATCGAGCTTGATTCAAGTATCTGCCCGTACTTATTCTGGAGAACCATTGTATGCATCCCGTGAAGAATACCCTCTTCACCAGTGCATAAGGTCGCCGAGTGTAGCGCCTCCTTTTCGGTGACTTTCATACCGCTTCCGCCCGCTTCCACTGCGAACAGGTCAACATCATCCTCTATGAAAGGATAAAAAATTCCCATGGCATTGCTGCCTCCGCCTGTGCATGCGACAATGGAATCAGGGAATCTCCCTTCCTTCTCCATAATCTGTGTGCGGACTTCTTTTCCTATGACGCTCTGGAAATCCCGTACCATCATTGGATAAGGGTGCGGGCCGACCACGGAGCCTATCATATAATGGGTGGTCTCAACATTGGCAGCCCAGTCGCGCATTGCCTCGTTAATGGCATCTTTCAGGGTCTGCGAGCCGCTTTTAACCTGTATGACCTTTGTGCCCATCAATTCCATCCTGTAAACATTCATACGCTGGCGTACCGTATCCCTGGCGCCCATGTAAACCTCGGTGCTGATACCGAATGCAGCGCCCGCCATTGCGCATGCTGTGCCATGCTGGCCTGCTCCAGTCTCTGCAATTATCCGTTTTTTCCCCATATATTTTGTCAGGAGAGCCTGCCCGAGAGTATTATTCAATTTATGCGCGCCGCCGTGGACAAGGTCTTCGCGTTTCAAATAAATTTTGACGCCGTATTCCTTGCTGAGGTGCTTTGCGAAATATAAAGGAGAAGGGCGTCCTGCAAAATCCCGCAGGTAATAATCCAGTTCCTCATTAAAAACAGGGTCGTCTTTGTATTTCTCGTATTGTTCTGTCAATTCTTCAATGGCAGGCATCAATACTTCCGGTACGAACTGCCCGCCGTATTTGCCGAATTTGGTTTGTTTCAATTCCTGTTTCATATCTTTTCCCTTTTCTACCTGTCCAAGGCATGTACTAACTCGTATGTTTTATCGTAAATATTTCCCTGCATAATAGATGTTCCTACAAGAATGGCATCAGCTCCGGCGTCTATCATGCGGACGGCATCCTCACTGCTCGATATACCGCTTTCGCTGATAATTATCCTGTTGTTAATAAGTGGTGCCAGTTTTTCAGTTGTATTTATGTCAACTTTCATTGTGGTAAGGTCCCTGTTATTTATCCCGATTATATTAGTTCCTGTGGAAAGGGCATTTTCAAGTTCTTTTTCATTATGTACTTCGACGAGTGGTTCACGGCCTGATGAAAGAGTTTCATCCACGAAATCCTCCAGTTTATCGCCGAGAATCCCTGCTATCAACAGGAGCAAATCGCTCTCTATCTCATGAATCTGGGCTTTATCTATGATAAAATCCTTCCTCAGCACAGGGATTTTTATGGCATTCCTGACGGTTTTTAAGTTCCCAAGGCTTCCTTTAAAAAATTGGGGTTCTGTCAGCACGGATATAGCAGCCGCGCCGCCTGCTTCCATCTGAATCGCAATCCCGGCTGCATCTTGTGGGGTAACATTCCTGATAAATCTCACCGGGGATGAAGGTTTCACTTCTGTGAGTACCGGAATCAGGTTTTCATGCTTTATAGTTTCAATGCTTTCCCGGAAATCCCGCGCAGTCATACATTTGTGATAATTCGTGATAAGTGGAATTCTCTTTTTTGTTGATTCCAGTATTTCATTGATTATCTGATGCATAAAATATTCCTGATTGTACATTTTAGTACATTGATGTACAATTATGTTCATTATATATAAACATTTGGTATTTTATCAAAATTCTTGGCAACAAATTCATTTTGCTGTGTTCATAATCGTATTGAAATGATTGAGCCTTTTCGTCCATTTATCATCGCTCTTGATTTCAGTATGGCATTTTAAGCAAAAGGCAGATGAGTCCAGATGACATTTGATACAATCCACATTTCTCTCGCGGTGTATTACAATAAGATTGCCGTTGCTGGGCTTTAACGGGTCAGGGTAATCATGGCAATTTGCGCATGATATTGTACCGTTTCGAAAAACGGGCACCTGCGGGGATGCCGACCCATGGCAGCTTTCACAGGTCACGTTTTTATCTCTTGGGCTCATTGGATGGACATTATGGTCGATCGTATGGCATTCGAGACAATAAGCGCCCCCCTCAACGTGCTGTTTCACCTGATATGCCTGGGGATAGATTTTCTTTCCCGAAAGATGGCACCCCTCACATACGTTTTTTCCATTTGAAACCAGCTCTGTTAGGTTCGAAACCTGGGCGAAACCCTCGACCTGTTTATCGCTATTGATTTGAGTAATATTGGGGTATCCAGGCGTTTTACCGGATTTAATATTAAGCTGCCTGTCATGCGAATAAACAGAGAATAGTATGCCTCCAATAAGTCCGAATACCACCAGAACCGCTAAAATGATAATAGTCTCCGCTTTCATGATTCCCTGTTGATAACATGCAGCATAAGCATTAAAATGATAGCAACAATTAACATGATTATCGGGATAGCGCCTTCAAGCCAGGGAACCTTCTCATCTATGATGTCAAGCAAACTCTTAGGGATGGGTGTGTCAGTGGGAGCCGGGGTGATACCAGCGGCTGCCTGGGCCGCGGCAGCCTCAGCCAAGACCTGAGACGGGTCGATGACCGTGATTTTATTGCCGGGTATTACACCAAATGACCCTTCATATTCATTTTTCCAGAAAGTGATTACAGGGGATGGCAATTCCAAAACCCCGGGTTTATCAACAGATATATTATAATTGAAAGAAACAGGTTCGGACTTGGGGTACAAATAGCCGCTGTAGGTCATGGTTCCTGAAATGAATGTTGTATTTTTCGGGAGAATATCCGTTGCATTTAACCCCGCAGGGAAGTCACCGATATTCTCCAATGTCGTTGTTACATTCAGGCTTTCATTCAACTTTGGACTGGTTTTATCAGTTTTCGTAGTCACTACCACATAAACACCATATACCCGTGTTTCAGGCGTGTTTGAAGAAACTTTCCGGGTGGCGCCCCAATCATTCCACTGGGCCACAGCGCCGGGTGCTGTAAAACTCCCTATCTTCCGGGCAGTTAAATGATATTCCAATTCCCTCGATTCACTTGAGTTAAGGTCAAAAACCCACTGCAATGTATTATTATTTACTAATTTAAAATTTTTTGTTGGAGATATGGAATCGTTTATTAAAGTAAAATCATTCATCACGGTATCCGTGAGTGTCACCGGTTTTAATGGATAGCTTTGCATATTTACTATATATAAATTTACAACAGTCTCTTTTCCAAGAGCGAAGAATTTATCGATATCCCCATATGATACATCTCCAAGAATCGAATACGAGGTTATCGATTTCGTCAAACTTATTGCAGGTGTGAGCGAGACGGTTTCAGACTGTGTTGCTGAATAGAGATTACCGCTCGAATCCTTAAAATAACTCTGTACTGAAATTGTAAAAGATGTTTTATTCGGTGGGACAGGTGACTTTACCGATAGATTTAAAGAAACCGAATTATTCCTTAAAAGTGTGCTCCACCCCCTGGTCACTATACCTTTCGTAGGGTTATATGTTAATGCATTATCTGACAATTGCCTATCATTAGCAGGTATTAAGCCATCTAAATTTATTGTAACATTGCCCCCGGCAAAATCTGCATCGCCTGTGTTATCGATTATAATATTCATATCTGATATTTTACCAAGACTTCCATCCCAGTTGTGGTTAAGCGAAAGCCCCAATACAGGTTTTTTTTGGGTAAGATCAGTTGAGACCGCAATACTGATAGTGGCCTGAGGGCAGCATGGGAATGTGCCAACGTTAATGGGAGGGGTTGCGTTGATATCATAATTTGAAATATCCCCCATGGTAATCAGGATACCCTGGAAAACAGCGCTATTTCCTGAAAAATCCAAAACTAGGTTTTCACCATTGTTGGATAGTATCCCGTTCTGTGTCTCACCTTTCCTTGTAACAGATACTACCGCATTTCCTTTCCAGTCAAAATCAAAAACCCGTACGGCATAATCGCCTACAGTGACAGTGGGATTCGTCCAGCTCAGGGTATATGAAGTGCCAGATCCCCATTCAACTTCCTTACCGTTTATTGTTTCAGCAGCGCAAACAGCGGGCCATAATAATAATAGAATGATTAAGATAATGACTCTCTTCAATACTGGCTCCTCCGGAATTTCAACAATATACTGAAGCCCAGCCCGAGGAAAAGCATACCCAGAAGCGTTAAAGCATAGGAATACATAGGTGTCCACGTAAACTCATTTAAGCCAAAGGTATTCCACGAGATATTTGGTATTAAATTGTGCTCTATAGAAAAACCGAACCAGGCAGAAGCGAATAGAATAATCGACCCTATTACCAATGAAATTCCAATATGGTATAGATTAGATTTAAAAGGCATCTTCAATTCAATACGGGGCATTGTAATCCTGGGTTTTGGCGTTTCTTCTTCAGGTTTTTCTTTAAGTTTCTTTTTAAATTCCGCCAGGGCTATATGAAGGTCAAGAGGAAGAACGCCACGTACCAAATTGGAACACCATGAATAATATATGAAAACATACATGACAAGCCCGATGAACAATGAACCGAACATCTGGTAATCACGCAGATAGGCGTTCATGATAATCGAATACACCGGAAGTACTAAAATCGGACCAAAAACCCACATCCATACCGATTCCACATTCCAGAGCTTGAATTCGGCGGTTATTACTGCCCACCAGACAATATACACTATGGTAACCGCATAAGGAATATATTCCAGTGGGTATTGCAGCATGAATAAAAATGTGGCGAGTGTGACATTGATTAATACGATGTATTTGATGTACATGGAGGTTTGGGATGGAGCCGCTACCTGCTGGAATTCCCGAGATGCTGTCTCTTTGATCTTCCCCATTTTTTCAATATTCAGGTTCATCATTTCCAGTTGGGAATGAACATCGGTCAGTCCGACCTGAACATCTGCCACATCACGCAACACAGGCTCAAGGCGTTTATAGACCACTTCATCGAAGGTATCGTCTGCTATATGTTCAAGATGCGTCTCCTTTTTAAGTACTAAAAAAGCGCCGGCGAGGCTCCCGATTCCCAGAATGAAGTACAGTAAATTCATCAGGAAATTTATAGGTTCAAAAGATGTGATGATATTATATACAAGAGGGAAAAATGATGTGACCAGCAGATATATTGAGGTAAGAATCATGCTTATTACAACTATATATTCGCCGGGCGAGATGTGCCTGACCTTCTTATCCTGGCCATGAACAGGCTGTGAAACCCGAGTACGGGTGGATTCGGGTGTCCCAAGCAGGCCATTCAAATCCAGTTTCTTGCTTATATAAGCTTCTTCTTTTTTTAATAATGAATCGATGTTAATTCTTTTGTTTGAATAGCGTGCATTATTTTTTTCCATTTTTGCTGGCATCTTTTAATCTTGCTTCTGGTATAGACCTTTCTCTTTATACCAATTTATAGCTTCGTGATGGATTGTTTTATTCGGGAATTTATTCCAGGCTTCCTGAACTATAGATTCTGTTATTATTGCTTCAGGTGAAATCGACGACACCAGTTCCAGTGAGATATAGCAAAGGCTATTAAGGGTACTTGGATGCCCTTCGCTCTTTTCAATTTAATATAAAATTCCATCTTCATCGAAAGGGTCAAAATCACGTTTTTTCATTAATTCATGATAGCTCTTTTTTTTACTTGCAACAAGGGCTCGTATTATATATTCAAGTCGCTGCGAAACCGTAAATGGTCTTGTATATTCACGTATGAGAGCCCTTCTTAACATTGTATCAAGATTTTCACTCCACTCTTCAATATGTTTTTCAAAGCGAGGGACTGCGAGGATCAAACCCGTAAAAGCCCTGTTTGCCGCATAATAAGGATTGGTAGAATTGGTGATAAGTTCAAAAGCATCTCTTGAGAAATGTTCTCCCTGGTCGAATATGCAGAATAATTTCTTGTTATTTTTGACAAGCGCTTTCAGGACATCATCATATATATCAAGAATCATTTCACGGTCTGCCGTGGATAATTGGGCAAGATAGTTGGGATCAAGGTCGCCTATTATCGAGGTAGCAAGCTGTATCGAGTTTTGGCCGTATATCTGGTTATACCAGAAAATAAAATCAGGAGGCAGGTTTCTTACTATGAAATCTGCATTTTCGCTCTTTCCTGAACCAGTAGGACCTATCAATATCATCAGGCTTGACTGGTTGTGCCTTGCAGCCCGCATTATCCTGTTGCAGACGATTTCGTCTTTATTGATGAACATCTTATCATCAACAATCTTGTCGGCGAAAGGATTAAGACACATATGGTGTTCCTTGATATATGTATCAAGCGAATCCATCTGGATAGTATATGACTCGGGTTTACTTATTAATTGTTCAATTATTTTTTCTAAATTCGCCAAATCCTACCTCATCTATTAATTTGTATATCTTCTATAATTTATATATTTATATATTACAAGACCTTCAAGATCAAAATCGTTTTTAAAATTAATTATTGGAATAGTTTATATACTTTATGAAATAAAACCGATTTTATCGTTTTATTTTATCGTTTTCACCTGCTTTTCATATGTCTTAAAGGACGTGAATCTCTTATTGACAGGAACAAATACATTGCAAGACATACGAAGAATATCAAAAGACCCATGGTTCTCATGTTCTGGATTGTCTTTGCTATAGCAAGGTATTCCTCCGTGTATTGGTCAGTCCTGAAATCCAGTAAGAAATATCTACCAAAATCTTTTAAAACTACGGGTTTTGAACCTATAACAAAGGCTTTGCCGATTACATCCTTTTTATTGATTTTCCAGTTATCCGCATTAGGATTGTTATCACCTTTTGTTCTTATAATATCCCCTTTCATGTCAATAATCCTGTGGGTGACCGTAACCGGTTTATTTGCAACAATATTTTTTTGGGGGTCCGGGAATATTATTATATCCCCGACCTTCGGTTGTAATAAAATGTCCTGCATAAAGACGAGATCGCCTTTTTTAAAGGTTGGCTCCATCGAACCCGAAGTGACTATGGCAAAAAATAACAAATGAGCTGAAAGAATATATGCTATGAATAGTGTTATCGCAATTGGCAGCAATATTTTTTGGAGCTTGGGTTTTTGGGCATGTTCATGATAGGCATTCATTGTTGCATTTATCTTTCCCTCTCTATTTGTCTTATTATATTTTTGTGCGATATATCCCGCAATTTCGATACTTTTTTTGAACCCCTGCCGTCTGTCCAGAAATATAGCAAGTGCAATTGAAAATAATAGTATATGCCAGATTATGAACCTATAGAATGGGTCACCTACAACTGATATCTGCCACGTAACATAACGCGCCACTGTAGAAATGATGGCAGTAACCATCATCGTTACAATCGCAGTAATCATAATCATATTTAAATATAGTTTTGTTGCTGATGCTTAAAATACTTTTTGTTTATTATTTTTAATTATATTTAAATAAATCCCTACAAATAATTCGTATCTATGCGAACATTTACTCTCATGATTATTTTACGTACAGAACACCTTTGCCATTGACTATTACATCACCAGTATATTTCCTGTAAGTTACACCATCAATGGTTTCCGTACCTTCGACCTTGAAAACAGGCATCATTTCATCCACTGTCCCATTGACGATTATTGTGCCTTTTGCCATCTCGCTGCCCGGGCGGCTGGTATTGCCCTCGATGACTATTTTCCCTCCGTTGTTGCTGAGTCCGGGTAAAATTCCCGTATTTCCTTTCACGATAATCTCACCGCCGCACATGTGCTCTCCCACAAAATCAAGGGCACTGCCAAGAACAGTTATCTTCCCGCCGCGCATGCCGCAGGTCTCTCCGCGGTATCCTGCACCGAGATAATAACCGGCATTTCCTTCTATTATGAGCTCTCCGCCTTTCATCTCCCTGCCGGCCCAGGAATCCACGTTCCCGGTTACGGATATTTTACCGCCGCTCATTTTGGCGCCAAGATGCATATCGACATTGCCTTTAATCATTATCAGGCCGGCAGTCATACCTTCCCCGATTCTCTTTATACGGGAAAAATCACCGTCCATAACGATTTTGGTGTCAGCAGCCGCACCCGAGCCATCAACCTTTACCGAGAAAAGCTCTCCAAGCGTGGTCTTCTGGTTTCCCATCCATGCTTCCATAGATAGTATTTCCTTTTCTGTTTTGCCGGCAAATTTATCAGGCGAAATGTTCTCAGCCTCGACTGAAATCCTGATTTCCTTTCTAGGTTTTATGGTCACTGTCTGCATGTTAGCTCACCTTCACTGGGATTGCACCTGCTTTTACCACTTTCGGATGCGTGACGTATGCATCCTGTACCATGTAGTTTGCAAGGTTGATTGAGTAATAATTCTTGAATTTCATGCGTATATCTTTCATCATGATTTCTGTTTGCTCCTCTGGCACGGTAGCATCCACCCAGAATGTCCTGCCCATAGGCGTGGCTGTAATCTGCCCGTCTTTCACAACTACTTCGCCGCCTTTTATCGTGTAAGCCGCTGATTGGAAGGCGCTCTTTATTTTTGCGTATTCCACGGACGGGTCTATCTGGTCGGGTTTGATGTCATATATAGCTACATCCGCGTCTGCGCCGACTCCGAGGTGACCTTTCGTATCAAGTAGTCCCAGCACCTTTGCCGGGCCTGCTCTTGTCATTATCGCTATATCGTTAAAGTCAAGTTCGCGTTCAATTCCCGGAATCTTTGTCCTTTTATGAACAGCCTCATGAAGAGTCTTAATCTCTTCCTGCCTTTTTTTATTGCTCATAAGAAGTGCTATTACTTCCGGATAATTCACGAACGGACCGCCGTTGGGGTGGTCTGTTGTCAGCAAGACCTTGTACGGGTCTTTGGTGAGAAGTGCAAGTTCAAGTCCTATCGCCCACATGATGGCATGAATGGAGATCTGCTTCGCGTAAAAGATGGGAACAACGCCTGAGGCGTCCTCAAGTTCGACATCGCCATTCCCCCACTTGGCATGTAGCAGCTTTGCATTTGCATACTGCACAGGGCCATCGGCAGTCATGGTCGTTGCACTTCCGAAGATAAGCTGACCCATATCGGTTGTCACGTTATCGCTGTTGTTGAGGTAATTCGCAATCTCATCTGCTTTTGATTCAAAATCGCCCCAGTTGGTGCCTCCCCATGCATTGAACGTAAGATGCGTGACATGCAGCACCTGCCTGTCTTTTGCGGGCTTTATCTGCTTCGCAAGTTCCATGCTTGCAAGCGTGGTCTTGTAATTGCCCGGTTTTCCAAGGTTGTTGCAGTGAAGGTGCACGGAATGCGGGAGTCTCAGCATCTCGTTGGCTTTCATCAATGACACGATTATCTGTGCTGGCGTGACATCAAAATTGGGGACAACATCATCAAGGCTTGTGACGTTCTTTCCAAAGCCCCACATCTCTCCCCCGCCAGGGTTCACGACTTTTACGCCGAAGCCCCTGGAAGCAAGCAGACCCCATGCCACATACGCTGCCAGTTTGTCGAGGTTCTTCTCTCGAACGTAGTCCATCGTAGGCCAGTTGCTCCCGAACAGCGTAAGAGCGCCTTTGTCTATAATCGGAATCTCCTCTAACTCCTCATGTGTATGCCGTGCCTTCATGATAGCCTGGGCAGCCTCGAAAACCGTGGTATATCCCATCTGAGCATAGCGGTATCCCATGGCAAAGACATTCGGGACTGTGTAGCCGGAATACACCCTGGTTATTTTTGTCCTGGACTTAAGTCCAATCCTTGAATCCTCAGGTCGCATCAGCCTGCCAAGGTTCACTTTCGCACCTGCAATATGGGAGTGGGCATCAACCCCTCCCGCCATGACAAGCCTTCCGCCTGCATCGATTACGGATGCACCGCTGCTTACCTTTTCCACGATTTTCCCGTCTTTAATCGATATATCCGCCCTGTCGCCGGCGATACCGTTAACCGGGTCGTAAACAGCCCCGTTCTTTATCAGAAGTTCCATATCACTCACCCCTCAGTTCCTTAACACGCTGGGTTATTCTTTCAAGCACCTCTTCATCTGTCAGGTGCGTAGGTTCGATCATCTTCCGAAGGCGCAGGGAAACCCCGTCCATCCGGTATGCTGTGCCTTCAACTTCAATACCGCAGATGGCTGTAGGTATGACAACGTTGGCAATTTCCGTTGTCGCGCTCCAGTGCGGGTCTATCTGAACCAACGGCATCTTTGCAAGCCGGCGCACCGAGTTTGCCGGGAAATGCGCAGCAGCATCCGCAGCTATGACCATTGCAGCGTCAACTTCATTCCTGTTAAGCACGTCGTTGGCTGCTGTTTCGCCTGGATTATAATAGGGTAATCCGCGCGAAAAATCTACCGCTGTCGTGAAACCCGTTTCCCATGTGCACACCTGGTTAAAACCCGTCACGTTGTAGTGTCCCCGCATGGGCGTGATTACAAATTTTGTGAACGAGTTCAAATCAAAGGTCAGCGAGACGGCATTGTCGATGTTCTTATACCTGGATTTGCTCTGGGTGAGTCCCATGCCGAAGAAGATTGCGCCGAACTTTGCGGTCTTTAATGTCTCCACAACCTTTACAAGCTGATCCTTCAAGACGCCTCCAACGCTAGCCGGAACAACATCGGCATGTCCTGAAAGTATAGCGCGCAGCGCAGAAATAACAAGGTAATCGCTTCCCTGCTGTATCTCCACATATTCATCAGCCATTTTTGCAGTATCGGTCTTTCGCACATCCAATACAATAATCTTGCGTCCCTTTCTTCCCTTCTCGGAAAAGAATCCTCGCGCAAAACTCGAATAACGTCCCATGTGTCTTGGATGCGCCTGCACAGGGTTGCAACCCCAGAACACAATAACATCCGCCCGGTTCTTTATCTGACCCAGCGTGGCTGACGGGGAGCCTTTTTCATGTGTCGCAAGCCCGGTTGGTCCGTGGCAAACGGATGCTGTATTGTCTATTATCGCACCAAGTTCCTCGGCAAGAAGGAGACCCTTTTTATGGACTTCGCATGATGCTGAAGCCCAGCCGTAGAGAAGCGGCCTCTTTGATTTGGCAAGTATCTCTGCAGCCTCGTTGATGGCTTCATCATACGACACTTCCTTGAAATTAGAATTTTTGTCAACTCTGGTCATCGGCTCCTTTATCGTGTGGTGGGTCTCTATGTTATTCCCGCCAAGCCTGCAGTGCCCCAATATTTTTGCAGAACCCAGCATGCAGGCATGTTTTGCCTCGATTATCTTGTTATCCTCTACAACGACTGTGATGTCATCGCACAGGCAGCCGCAAAAAGGGCAGAGCGCATCGGTTATTACGTTCATTGCTTATACCTCGCCATCAGTTCTTTCAATAACAGCACTTTATTCTCAGTAGCATCGATTTCAGCAGGGATTCCTTTGAATCCCGGCATCCCGCAGCCTTTGGTATCCGGATCGACAACAGCGTTCGCCCAAGGACCCATTGGGATGAATGCAATGCCGGACGGATTGCTGCTGTTCTCTTTTAATTTTACGACAACATCCCCGTATTCCGTTCTTATCTTCACGTACTTTGGTTTACCAAGGAGCTCTATGTCCTTTGTATTCAATTCACAGGAAGCTGTAGCTTCCATATAATCAGAAGAGGTCTTATTTTCAAGATTCACTCCTTGGCTGATTGTCCGTCCTGTTATCAGTGTTACTTTCAATGTCATCAGAAACCCTCTTTTTATTATTGGTAAATTACTTTCTTATTTATTGAATCTTGTTATGTTTGTTCAAACATAATAAAAAAGTATGTGATTTTATAGATTAATGACACAAAAACAGAAAACAAAACAATAAAAAAAAGATAAAAACCAATAAACGTTATTATTATACTTCCACTTCAGCCGTCTGCTGGACAGTTTCCGGTTCAGCTTCGGGTTCAAATGTCAGGTCTATTTCAGGCAATATATCCACGTAATTAACTAACTCATGATATATTTCATGCCTTGGACTTACGATTATGACATGCGCAGGTGGATGGATTTTCCGAAGCCTGCCGATTGCCAGACTGGGCGGATCTTCAAGTGGTACTATCGCAGCCGCCAGACAACATGCTTTCAACGGGCTTTTCATAATATGCACCAGGATATTATCTGCAAAAGTCGGTTCCAATTTTCTCGCATGGTCAGCAAAAGTCATGTGACCATATCGCACCAAATCGTACAGCGCTATTCTCACCTTTGCCGCATCATCAGCCCTAACCACAGCCATTGAGTTCATATTTTCCCCTGTTTTTTTAACTAAGTCCATTTTTATTAATTAAACGAGGTAGTAACACCAATATAAAAAGCGGTGATAAAATAGTAGTACTAAAGTAGTACTAAACTAACAATATGTGGGTTCAAATAATCATTTTAACCAATCGCACTGTTTATATCATGTCAAATCTTATAGTCGCTGATGAAAAGGGACTACCTTAGCTATTTTCCAAAGAGCTCATATTATCCCAACCAGATTGAAGCGATGGACGCAATCAATGAAGCCCTGGTAAAGAAACAGGTCGTACTATTCGAAGGGGCATGCGGGACCGGGAAGACCCTGAGCGCCCTTGCGCCCGCCCTCCGTACCGCAAAATCAGAGAAAAAAACCGCAGTCATAGCGACCAATGTCCACCAGCAAATGGAACAGTTCATCGAAGAGGCAAGGGAAATAAGAAAAAAGACGGAACTAAAAGTCGTGGTTCTCAAGGGCAAGATGCTCATGTGCCCGAAGCCGAACATGGATTATGACACATGCAGTTTGCTTCGTGATAATACCTATAAAATGATGGAACAGGAAAAAGACTTCGGGCATTTGAAAAATGAAATAAAATCTGTCAGGGATAAACTTAAGCGGACGGGCGACACCGGTTTGATTGAGCTTCAAAGGGAATTGAGCACTGAATCGGATAAGGAAGAGCGCAGGCTTCACGAAATCAAAAAGAATTCATGTGATTACCTTTTTGAACTCCTGAAAAGCGATAACGAAGAATTCCGTAAATGGCTTTTTTCAGGAGTGCGCACGCCGGATGAAGTGGCAGAGTGGGCATTATCGCATAATAGCTGCGGATATGAATTACTGAAACGGTATATGAAAGAAGCCGACCTTTTGATATGCAATTACCATCATTTTCTCAACGAGGATATACGCACAAACGTGCTTGGATGGATGGATAAAGGTCTTGCGGATATTATCGCTATTTTTGACGAAGCCCATAATATCGAGTCAGCAGCGCGTTCTCATTCGTCCCTGAAGCTGGCAGAACTTACAATAAACAGGGCGCTTGACGAGATCGAGGCCAATAATGATACTTTGCCATCACAGGACGTCGAGATTTTTCTGCGTGTACTGATGGATACACTGAAGTCCACGTATAATTATATTCTCGATAAGAGGTTCGGGGAACGGGAAAGGGTGGGCAACGACTGGTATGACCTGCGAATTGCCGATCCTGAGGAAAGGATGGATATGTTCAAGGTCAAGCTTTTAAAGGCGCTGGATGGAGCAGGGATAAAAAAACCTGATGAAACCATCGAACGCATGAGGAGCTTTGGATTGACTATCGATGCTTTTTACGAAAAACAATTCAATGAAGGGAAAAGCCCTGTAAAGAAAATATCAAGTGTGCTGACTGCAGCCGTCTTTCTTTCAAGCTACATGAAATCTTCAAACGACATGAGTCATTATCCGATTTTGAGTGTGAGGCGCCAGAACAGGGAGATATACGGGAGGCTTGAATTATTCACCTGCATCCCGAAAAATGTTACAGAGCCTTTATTCAATTCAGTTCATTCGGCGGTGCTGATGTCAGCCACGCTTGCTCCTTTTGAAACTATCAAGACCACTCTCGGTATTACACGCGAAACCAGGGAACTGGCTTATGGGCTCAGTTTCCCGAAAGAAAACCGCCTGACAATTGCCGCATCGGTCCCGCCGCTGTTTGCCAAAGACAGGGACCAGACAAAAGAACTGGTAACAAAAGTCCTGAATGATATAATAGAGCAATCTGATGGCAATGTGATTATTTTCTTCCCGAGCTTTCATGAAGCTTCGCAGTACAGGAACCGGATTAAATGCAATGTTCCCATATTCCTTGATGAGGTTGGCGTTTCTGCTCAGCAAATCAGGGAAGATTTCTTCAGGATAGGCGAAGCAGGTAAGAAGGCGGTGCTGATATCGTATATGTGGGGCACTCTCACTGAAGGAGTGGATTATAAGGACGGAAGGGGAAGAACGGTAGTAATAGTGGGTGTGGGTTATCCTGCCCTTTCGGACAGAATGCGGGCAATTGAGGCGGCGTACGAGGCGGAATTCGGGCACGGCTGGGATTATGCTATTGAAATCCCGACTATCAGGAAGGTTAGACAGGCGCTGGGAAGGGTCGTGCGCTCACCTATTGATTATGGCGTGAGAGTGTTGCTGGATGGGCGATATACATCCTCGTCCGTTAAGCGCTGGGGAAAATACTCTGTATTTAACATTTTTCCGGAAGAAGAACGGAATGAGATTGTCGATGTAGAACCCGAACGTGTAAAGTATTCACTCATGAACTTTTTTAATGATATCAGAAAAAACAGTAAAAAAACTAAAGTAAAAAATAATTGAAATAATAAAAACACCTAAAAAAGTAGAAAAACTTAAAATTTATTCTACTTTCTCTGCAATTGCGAATTTTCGCATCACTTTATTTACTTTGATCTTGACTTTATCGCCAACTTTTGTCCCCGGTACAAAGATTACAAAACCCTCGACCCTGGCAATGCCATCGCCTTCTTTTGCTATGTCATCAATCGATACGTCATATGTTTCCCCGGCTGTTACCGGAGCATTTCTTTCCTGAAATTCTTTCACTATTTACACATCCTTAACTTTCGATTATCAACTGTTAAGGGCAAACATAACTGCAGAAATAGACAAACTTTAACTGCTGTAAATGCTGCGACCAAAACAGCCTTAAATCTTAATTATCAACTATTTTTAAAATATATAAAACTTTGCCGAAATTAGCCAAGGACAAGATGATTGCCAAAATCGTGTCTTCTTCATCCGAAAGAATTAAACATATTGTTCATTAACAATAAACATTTTGTTCATTTTATGTGAACAATTATATTTAAAGCGCCATCCGACGACGGCGCCGGGGAGCGGGCGGCGCGCGGGGCAGCCGGATGCGCGCGCTTTGACGGGCGCTGGAAAAACATGCAGCGAATGAAGAGTGTAGAATTTTTGAAAATTAACCGCAGATGAACGCAGATTTATTACTATGCTTTCTGAAATCCATATTGAAATCTCGCTTTCAATTGAAATTATTACATTCTAATTATAAAAACCCGCGCGCCAATGGAATCCAATGCAACCTCAAGCGGATGATTCCTTGAAGCTTCCAAACTCATCCCGGTGCGGCGCCCGATTCGCTTCCCTGCGCTGGGGGCGGCACTGGGTTTCAGAGTGATAAGGCGCCATAAATTGAAAGAGAGAAACCACAGAGAACGCAGAGAACACAGAGTTGGCAGCTCTTTTTTTGCAGGACGGCGCCGGGGGAGCGGCGCGCGGGGGTTGGGGAGAAGGAGCAGAGGTTGATTGATTGAGTGGGGATGATTCTAATACATTTGACATTCTGGAAGCAACAAAATAGCCCATCATATTCTCTCATGTTTAAGAAGTGGGATATTCATCTTCATGCATCTGAGATTTTATTGGATTACTAAAATATCCTAAATCTTTTTGTATATTATCAAGTTTAGTTTGGTCTTCAATCGTCCAAGTAATTTTAGATAAATAAATTGTATCTAATGAAAACCCCTTTCCTTTTTCATATTGTTCTGTTGCAATCCCAATAACAGTAGTACATTCAGAAAATAAACCTCTTGTGACGAAACAACGTAAACCAAGTTCACCTAATCTTTCCTTTCTATCTTCATCATGTGGACATGCTAACAAAACATAGGCTACTCCGGATGGAGAAGGAAATATTCGTGCTCTAACTTTTTTTTGGCTTGCCAATTCCATGAAATCAATAAAATATTTGCCTAAAAGTCTTCGTTCAAATCTATTTTCCCGAGCCATAGTGCGCATTACTTTTTCGACCTCATTTAACGAGTTCCCGAATTCAAGATTTCCATTTAGGTAGTCATTACAGAACACTTCTATTAGCCGATCCCATACGTAGCTCTCTTTATCCGCTTCCTTTTTCGCTTGGTATTCCCTTCGTTTAATGAACTCCTCCCATAAATTGTCAGTAATTGTAATCTGATCATAACTAAGAAAGTCTCTCCCATTATGAAGATAAAATGCTAATAAGTCCTCTTCACCCCCATTTATTGCCACATTCAGTACTTCGCTAAAAAATCTTTCAAAATCTCTCATCTCAAACACTCCACAGCAATTCTCATTTTTAACTTCCTTCTGACCCATCCTTCAATAAGTAGCAAAAAAACATCAAATCTAAACAG
>CABMII010000071.1 GCA_902386255.1 uncultured archaeon | reverse complement strand
TAACTCCTGTAAGAACCGTAGGTTCATAGTAATATCCATCTTGCAGCGCCGCAGGTATTTTTCCGCCGCATTCAACAACCGCACCTTTCCTGACAGCATCTTCCACTTGCAATTCAAGCTTCTCCCGTTGTTCCATACTGACCACAGGTCCAATATCTATACCCGGGTCTAAACCATTTCCAATAACGAGCTTCTTTGCCCTGTTCACAAACCCTTCAATGAAACTTTCTGCTATATCATCTTCCACAAAGATCCTTTTGGGCGAAACGCATACCTGCCCGCAGTTCATGAATCTTCCCCAGACTGCGCCGTTTATCGCTTCCTCGATGTTGGCATATTTGAAAACAATAAAAGCATCGCTGCCCCCCAACTCAAGAGATATCCGGTGCAATTTTTCAGCAGAGTTTTTCATGATATTTTTGCCGGTTTCAGCGCTTCCCGTAAAGGATACCATATTTATATCCGAACTGACGAGACATTCACCTGTGCTGCCGTCTCCGGTTACAACATTTATCACGCCATCAGGAATCCCGGCATCCTGGCATATCTTACCGATCTCTATTCCAACAAAAGGGGTCAGGTCTGAGGGTTTTAAGACAACCGTATTGCCTGCGAGTAGCGCGGGAGCAATAGCCCAGAAGGGAAGTAGCATTGGATAGTTCCACGGTTTGATAATTCCAACAACTCCGACAGGTTCAAATCTGGTAAAGCTGAATGTATCCGAATTTATTGGAATTGCTTCCCCTTCCAGATACTTTTTACCCTCATTTGCAAAATATTTCACCATTTCGTGAGTTAGCAGCACTTCGATATCTGATTCGAATAGCGGACGACCCATTTCCATGGTTATGAGCGTCTTTAGCTCCTGTTTTCTTTTTAGAAGTTCGTCTCCTATCCGGTTAAAAATTCTTGCTCTTTCACTTATGTCGGTCTTTTTCCAGTCAGGAAAGGCAAGCCTTGCAGCGTCAACTGCTTCTGTTACTTCTTTTTTGCCTGCAAGACAAGCTCTCCCGAAAACTTCCCCTGTAGCAGGGTTTAAAGATTTGAACTTTCTCTCGCATGGTATCCATTTTCCTCCAATCAATAATTTTCCTTCCAGCATGGTTATTACCTCGTGATTCAAAAAATTTATAGTTTTTTATACCACCCTTTCCTCGCCTGAATATATATACAAATTCGGTTTCCTCACAAATGCCACAAGAGTCATCCCGACATTTTTTGAAAGCATAACCCCGGTACTCAACGGCGCAGCCTTGCTCGCCACGACAGGTATCCCGGCACGCGCCGCCTTTGCGACCATCCCGCCTGAAAGCCTCCCCGTGGTTACAAGTGCACAGTCTGAAAGGTCTCTTCCCGAAAGCAGCGCTGCTCCGATGGCCTTGTCAACAGAGCACGCCCTGCTGACATCCTCGGAAAACGATACGATATCGCCTTCCTTAGTGCAAATAAGCGATGAATGGGTGCCGCCTGTCCGCCTCCATATTTTCCCTTGCTCTTTTATCTGCTCGATAGCGTTCAGCAGCACTTCCTTTTTCATCCGAACGCCTGAAGATATGGGTTCAATTCCCTCCCATGAGGACTTGATGCCAATGCAGCCTGAGCTTCTTACTTCTTTCCATAAATCAAGCTCGCCTGAATCAATTGTGCTTTCGCAAAAAACGGTATCTTCTTGCACATTTATCGAACGAATGTCCCCAATTCTGTGAAGAACGCCTTCACATACAAGAAATCCGGCAGCAAGCTCTCGAAGTTCTCTTGGAAGGGCAAGAAGAGTGACGAGATGGCGCCCGTCCAGCACGAGTTTTATGCTTTCTTCTACAACGACATCAAGTTCAAGCTCTTTTCGTTCTTCTCCTGAGATTTCCACGCACTTTGTCAAAAGATATGGAGCGGAAGGATCATGTGCCTCATCCTTCCAGTAGCTTGTCCATTTACCTGCCCTTTCTGCATGCCAGTTATCTTTCATTTCTCGTTTCAGTTTAATTGCATTAGAACACGGATGACACGGATTAGACGGATTTTCATGGAAACGATATCCGTGCGCATCTGTGTCATCCGTGCAATCCGTGTTCTCGTCGCAGATGCGCTCTCCCGATTCGCGGCTCGGGGAATTTATCTGTGGTTATTATTACTTGAGTTTCTTTATCCTCTCAAATAACTGTTTCATCGTATCCTCATTGCTCTGCGTGAACCCGAAAGGCGATTTCGTGAACGGCTGGAAATAAATAGGAACATCATCCAGCCTGTAGAACGTACCGTCGCATTCCATGGCATCGATAACTCCTGGCAATATAACATCAGAAGCCAGCGTTGTCGGGCATGGAGCAATGTCAATGCATGCCATTGGTATCTCCTTCAGGTATTCGGCGCATGTCGCAGGAAAGTGGGAAACAAGGTCAGCCGACATTACAAAAGCGGCATCCACATCCTTTTCCCTGAGTACGTCAACAGACGTGTATTCACCGGGATTGTATCTCGGGAATCCGCGCGAAAAGTCAAGCCCGAAGGGATAGCCGTAGAGATAAGAAGCTATCTGGTTAAATCCCGCGACATTACAGTGACCGCGAAGCGCACCTATTACGAACTTGGTATGGTTGTTGAGTTCCTTTACAAGGTTAAACGCAAGCTCTGCATTCCTGTGCTTCCCGTATGAGGATGCGATTCCCAGGCCCACGTAGATCGCCCCGAAGTTCGTGCTTTTCATCATCTCAAGCATTTTTTCCATTGTTGAGATGGAAACTCCAGTTATTTCCTCAACCGAAGGATGCGGTTTCTTCCCATGAAGAAGTGTCAGTAGAGCTGACAGCAGTTCATAATCCGTATTAGGCTTGAGCTGCACATGCAGGTCTGAAGCATCAGCGGTGATACTTCTTCTCGGGTCAACAGTAATTATGGTCCTGTCAAACCTTCCGCGCTTTGTCCAGTATCCCCGCGGGAAAACGCTGTACCGCGACATGTGCCTTGGCATGGATTCAAGCGGGTTGGCCCCCCAGTAAATCGCAAGGCTGCCCCTGAGTTTTGGCTGCCCTGCAGTGGAACCTACCCTTCCAGCTTCCTGTATGCCCATGGCAGTCGGGCCGTGGCATTCTGTGGCATTGGAATCAACGACTGCACCAAGGTACTCGGCGATATGAAGACCCACTTCCATTGCTTCGCATGAAGTCTCGCTTCCCATGAAAAGAAGGGGACGCTTTGCATTCACCAGTATTTCAGCAGCCCTATCAAGCGCCTCATTCCATTCTGCTTTTCTGAATGTTCCATTCTCTTTGATCTCTGGCTCTTTGATCCTGTGGTGGCTGACGATCTCCTGGAACTTGGCATTTCCCATTTTGCATGCGTTCTTTACATTGATGTTTTCACCATCATAATCCACCTGGATATCATCGCACGATGCGCCGCATACAGGGCAGATTATATTCTTGCTGACCATGTTATCTCCTTCCTTTGATGAACCCAAAATTCTCAATTTTTTTAGACGGGTTCATCAAACCTGCATAGACTTTCAGTACAATGTCTTCTGCACTTCTCACTTCTTCATTCGTGGCTTCTATGAATACCGGGCTTCCTTTGTAAAGAGGAGACCCTGTCGAGAAAGTCTCAGGTTCCACAACCACGTTAGCCCATATCGCTCTTGGCATGAATATCTGCTGCGGTGTCACAGAATCTTCGCATTTGGCAGTGACAACCACTTCACGGGTTTCGTCATTTGAAATAACTTTTATCCTTTTCGGACTTCCCAGTTCCCTGAATACAACGGGATGGATAACTGCCACGGCGCACTCCTCCTGGTATTCCGGCGAGAGTTTGTCTCCTCCTTTTGCCAGTCTTCCTTCATCGATCGTGCTCCCTGAGTTCAATAATACCCGGATTCTCATGTTCACACCTCCTCATTGGCTTCTTTTGATGCAAACAGGACTCCTTTTGGGTTCTTGCTGACTGCATAGTCGCCTGTGAACTTCTTGAACTCACCCGTCAACATAGTTTCACCGACTTTCGGGTTTTTCTCTGTTCCTGCATACTCAAAGCCCGGCGAGAACTGTCTGATTTTTCCGTACACAACGAATGTGCCTCCTCCCATCTGGGCGCCCACGCCGCGGATAGCATCCCCGTTTACTACGATGAGACCGCTATTCATTCTTATCCCTGCAAAGTTCTCAACACTTCCGCCAACACGTATCTCTCCTCCGGTCATTCCGCCTCCAAGCTGGCTTCTCGCGCTTCCGTCTATGATTATTTTTCCTCCGCTCATTCCTCTCCAGCTTCCCCTGTAGGCACATCCTACATGGTCGCCGGTATTTCCGGTTATGTGCAATGTCCCGCCTTTCATCTCCATTCCTGACCATCCGCCAGCATCCCCTTTCACAAGAATGCTTCCTCCCAGCATCTCCGAGCCCACATGCATCCCTGCCGAACCTTCAATCACTATTTCGCCGGCTTTCATGCCATGCCCGATGTGCTTGACTCTTGGCACATCTCCTTCAATGATGATTTTCGTATCTGCGGCCGCACCGCCCGAATTTCCTTCAACATCAAAGAATTCTGAGAGCGGAAGCTGTTTTGCTCCCTGCCAGACGATCAACTGTTCAATTTCACTTGTTTTCTTTCCTGCAAAGATATCCGGATTAATGACTTCAGCCTCAACCATTATATCGATGCTGCCTTTTGGTCTCAGTATTACTTCGCTCATCACGTTCACCTCCCCACGATCGCTTCAAGGGGTTTGTTTACCTGGATCGGGACAGGATTGCGAATATACTTATCAGGCACGGGGTAATTCGCAAAGCCCAGGGTGTAGTACTTGAACCAGTTTTTAACGTCTTTTAGCATTTCTTTCTCAATCCCGTCGTCCATATGCGGTTCACTGAAGAATGTCCTGCCATGTGGAACTGAAATTATCTCTCCCTTCTGCGCCACCACTTCACCGTCCTTTATTGTACAGGCGGCGTTCTGGAACCCTCGTGTGATCTTAGTATAGTCGTTTACATCAAATTTTGACGGATCGAAGTCGTATATGGTCACGTCACCATCTGCTCCCACGCTGAGATGTCCTTTCCTGTGTGCTATTCCCACAGTCCTTGCAGAATTTGCACGTGTGAGGATTGCTATCTCATACAATGTCATCTCACGGTCAGTGCCTCCAAGGCTGCTCTTATCCTGCGCCCACTTGT
>CABMII010000070.1 GCA_902386255.1 uncultured archaeon | reverse complement strand
GTATCATCTGAAAACCATTCATTATTTATAGATAGGGAATAAAAAGTTTAATTTAATTATTATGTAGACCCTACAAAAAATTGAACTACCGTTTTTGGTTATGGTATTATTTTATAAACTCCGGTCTTAATCAGGTTTTTAATAGGCGGCGCAGCCATAGCGGGAACAACATGGCTAGCAGAGGCATTTGACCCTAAATTTGGCGGCATCATTGCAACCATACCGGCGGCCACAATCGTAAGCCTGCTAATAGTCGGCAGTGCAGTCGGTGAAAATGCTGCGGTTGATTTTGCAAAAGGGGTAGTTGTCGGGAATATACCGTGGTTTGCATATATTTTCACAGTGATCCTGCTCACGCAGCGAATAGGACTCGTCAAAAGTCTTGCTCTCGGTTTGTTTGTGTGGGCTTTGCTTATTCCCTTGGCGTCCAGGATTTCCCGTCTGGTATAACCTCTCACATTCCGTAACGGGGCTTGGTAACTAAAATCCGTTACGGTAAATTCTTTAAACAATACCGTTACGGAAATTATCAAACTTAATTCCGTTACGGAACTTCCATGTATTATTTATATTCAAACCTCTTATTTTAATTTATGGTAAATCTTCTTTATTCACCCCTACATTTCCTACCTGCATTCTGGACTTTCCAGAGTTTCGGGTGTAATATCTTTAATTTCCCTATCAAATAATCAAAAAACCGCTTAAAACTCCTAAAACTGCGTATAAGATAGATTATACGCAGTTTTTATATACCTTGAAAGCCAAAATTGTGGTATTATGACAATAGAACTGCCATCAACATTAAAAAAGCTTGAGACTGAGCTGAAACTGCGAGGTTTTTCAAAGCAGACCTCAAAGATGTACCTCTTCTACAATCGCAAGTTCCTTGAATATATAAACAAATCCCCCGAAGAAATTAGTGATGACGACATAAAGGAATTTCTTGCTTACAAGATGTCAGACCATTCATTGTCAAACGCTTCAATTGCGTTGATAAAAGCCTCACTAAAATTTTTTTATACAGACATGCTTGGAAAAAACCTTTCGCTCATAAAAACACCAAAGGCATCGAAAAAGCTGCCCGTCATACTCAGTCGCAGGGAAATACATGACCTGCTGGATAATACTAAAAATGAAAAGCACAGGCTGCTAATCGAACTACTTTACTCAACAGGGCTTCGGCTTTCGGAATGTATTAACCTGAAATACTCGGACCTTGACGTAAACGACGGAATCGGGTGGGTGCGCATGGGGAAAGGCGCAAAGGACAGGATATTCATAGTTTCAGAGATGTTCAGGAAAGACCTTCTTGAGTACCAGGAAAAGACTGGAGCCGATGGCAAGGGACTCATTTTCTCGGTAAACGGGAAGAAAATGTCGCCGCGCGGCATACAGCATGCGATAAAGGTTTCAGCAGAAAGGGCCGGGATAGAAAAAGATGTTCATGTCCACACTCTGCGGCATTCATTCGCCACGCACCTGCTTGAAAACGGCGTGGACATCAGGAAAATACAGAAGCTTCTCGGTCACTCGAATTTGCAGACCACACAGATTTATACCCAGGTTTCCAGCGAGGAGATAAAGAAGATTAAAAGCCCGCTGGATATGCTGTGAATTGCGTAACGGATTTACAGTAAAACATTCCGTAACGGGTTTTTTATTAGTAAATACCGTTACGGGATACATTTATTAATTTCCGTAACGGCATCGAATTTTGTCATCATAAGGAGGTTAGTGGGCAGGAAGGGGATTATGGTGGTGGTATGGTTAAAAAAGTTTTTCCCTGCCCACAACAATTCGTGTATATACGAACGATGGTATTTATAGCTTACGGTTGATGTAAACTCAGAGCAGGTGTCTCTAACAATTATTACCATGGAATTAATTTTTTATAAAGCTACAAAATAGACCCGATTAGAGTTTTTAGTGTATTTAGTAAATTATCTATCGGGGTTGTTAAAAGGGTCCAAATAGAGTATTTGGGAGTTATTTTTTGCCACGGGTCATTCACTGTGATGTCATTTAAATAAGAAAAATACGCAAGCTCGGGCACAAGATAGAGTTTGAATCCATTTTCGCTATATCCGCCTCCAACGCCGCTATTATAAACATTTAAAGCCACATTGTAATTTTCTTCGGTTCTTAAAGAACCTGAACTTGCAGGATTTACAATGAAATTCATCTTGTAAGTATTCTCTTGCAGGGTATCTGAAAATTCCCGGGGTGCTACCAACCAGAGACGATAACCAGTTTCTATTACAATTGCTATAACTGTTCCACTGACATTTCCACTGCTCGCGGTAATTGTAACAATTCCCGGGGTTATTCCTTTGAACACACCGGATGAATCGATTAAGCCAATAGAAATATTACTGCTGCTCCAGCTTACAGGAACTGTCATCGGGTTGCCGAATTGGTCCTTTGTTGATGCCGTAAATGTCTTTGTATTGTTTATAGCAACAGAAGCATTCGATGGTGAGACTGTTATCGTTGTCAATTTTGGCGCAGGCGTTGTGGCAGTAGGAGTTGGAGTAGCTTTTGAAGTGGAAGTTGCTGTGGGGCTCACGGTTGGATAATGTCCGCTGTTAACGGTCGAGGTCGGTGTCGGAGTGGGAGTCGGTGTAGGAGTGGGAGTCGATGTAGGAGTGGGAGTCGATGTAGGAGTGGGAGTCGATGTTGGAGTGGGGGTCGGTGTCGGAGCGTGAACTGTTCTCGCGGTATTATTTTTCCAGGTCTGGTTTATTTTTCCAGGTCTGGTTTATGTTTCCGGTCTGGTCAACAGTACGCGTGCTTATTATGTACTGGGTATTGGCGCTAAGTCCTGCGGCATTGTAATACAATACGCCTTTCGATACATTTATTTGGAATACCCCGTCAAGGTATATCATTACTTTAGAAAAATCCGAATCAGATGGATCAGACCATGTCCAGTTGATGTATGTTTGGGAAATGCTGTTGGCCGCAAGGTTCGTGATGCTGGCGGGCGGTGTATTATCGGAAGTGAGTGGAGAGTAGTCGATATTATTGCCACTGTTATCAATTTCATAGATTGAATCACATATCCCGTTGCCATCCTCATCAACACAGGTCTGGCTGAAACCTGAGCCATCAGGCTGAGCCCAGAAGTTGCCGCCAATATATGGTCCGCCCAAAATGTTTGGTCCCGAAGTATTAGTACTGTTCCAGTTATTATAGGAACCACTATTTATATGTGCATTTTGGCTGTTGTTGAAATTATTGTCGTAGATATAATTATCGTGAAGAGCACCATCCAAATTTATCCCATAGTGTGATGCGTCACTGATTGTGTTATTCTTTATCGTGAAATCGAATATTTCATAACATTCAGCGGAAAGATAAATGCCATTATAAGAGCTTGTTATCGTATTATTTTCTATGGTCATGCTGGAAATATTGTTATTACAAGTATCGTCGAAGTAAATGCCATTCGTACTCGTAATAGTAATAATATTTCCACGATATATGTTGCCAAATACCGGATTTGATGATACTTTAGTGTATATTCCAACAATGTTTGAATTTAATGTATTGTTTTCTATGGTTCCATTGGATGCATTCTCATAGTAGATACCATAACCCCATTCAGTTACAGTAACATTTTTTACGATTACATTTGTTAGCTGATATGTAGAATTATACACATAAATGCCAGATGTACCCCAGCCATCTATTCCATCAACCGTGTAACCCATACCGTCAAAAGTCACATCGTTTGAAGTAATCTCTATGCAGTTTGATGCTCCGCTGTCTGCTATGCTCGTGTTGAGCGCATATTCCCCAGGCGAGGAAATTATTCCGCAGGCGTCTATATCAGTCGGTGTGGTATCGGGTTCTGCTGTCCTTGATGTGTGATTCACCCAGCTCTGGTTGATATTCCCGGAATTATCAACCGTGCGTGTACTTATTTCATAAGTGGTATTGGCACTGAGTCCAGTTGCATTGTAATATTGTACGCCTTTTGATACATTGGTCATGAATGTTCCGTTCAGGTATATGGTAACATTTGCAAGATCGCTATCAGAGGGGTCAGACCAGGTCCAGTTGATATAATTTGAAGCATAGTTTATGTTTGTCAGGCTGGTAACACTTGCTGGCGGCGTATTATTGGAAGTGAAGTTCAATGAGAGCGGCAGGTAGTCGATATTATTCGCATCAAAAGTTAAGTTTGAATCGCATATCCCATCACCATTTGCATCAGTGCATGTCTGTGAGAATCCGGTACCATTCGGGTATGCCCAGAAGTTGCCGCCGATATATGGTCCGCCCATACTATTTGTTCCCGAAGTTTTAGTAATGTTCCATTTATTATACGAACTGGTATTTGTATATGCATTTTGGCTGTTGTTGAAATTGTTGTCGTAGATGTAATTATCGTGAAGTTTACCAGCCAAATCTATCCCATGGTGTGATGCGCCACTGATTGTGTTGTTCTTTATCGTGCCATCGAATATCTCATAGTCATATTCTGCGGAAAGATTAACACCATTATAAGAGCTTGTTATAGTATTATTTTCTATATTCATGCTTGAAATATTGTTATTTTTAGCGTAGAAGTAAATACCATTATAAGAGCTTATAATAGTATTATTTTCTATATTCATGCTTGAAATATTTTTATCTTTAGTGTAGAAGTAAATGCCATCCGTACTCGTATTCGTAACCATATTTCCACGATATACGTTGCCGCTTACATTTTCTGAATCATCCATTGTGTATATCCCATAATAATTTCCATCAAGTACACTATTCTCTATCGTATTATCGCTTGAAGCTTGAATTCCTATTCCGCAGTAACTATTCGAGTTTGCCGTGTTGTTAGATAAGGTGTTGTTATTTGCATAAGCAAAGAGACCAATTCCATGACCATCAGACGCATATACTCCATAACCGTTCGAGTTTGCAGTGTTGTTGGTTATGGTATTATTGATGGCAGAATTTTCAACATCGATTCCAAGGTAGGAGTTATTGCTGGCATTGTTATTGTTTATGCTTCCATTTTGGGCACCAGTATAGGCGATACCGGTTTCCCAGTTTGTTACCCCCAGATTTTTTATGGTGACATTTGAGAGAATTCCTCCTTGAACAAGCACGCCTATGCTTTCACCAATGCCACCAATCGTCTTGCCATTGCCGTCAAAAACCACGTCGCTTGAGGTGATACTAATGCAATAACCACCCGCCCATATCACATTGATATTCGATAGGCTCGTGTTGAGCACATATTCCCCTGGCGAGGAAATCGTCCGGCACGCGCTTACATTCGTCGCCGCTTCAGATACCTGCCCCAAACCGGATATAATTATTAAAAAGAGGACTGCATATTTCCCCATCATTCCAGACTCACCCCCGCAGTCCTGAAATACTTCAACACCTTTTTATTCTCCAAATCCACAATTACAAGCAATCCCCTATCGCCTCTGTATTCGAGCTTATACAAAGTCCGGTTCGGAAGGTTGCCATAGAGCGCAGGATATTTTTTAGATAACTGGCTGATACTTTCCGGCGCCAGCACCGTGATTTCAGGATGAGAATCAGGATTCCGGGCAATGAACGAGGCAACATCCGGCACCTCTTCTGCAATTTTAATCAGGCTTTCGTTTAACCCCGGTGCAACTCCCTTATCTGAAATACAGCCCAAGCTTACCACGATAGCCCCAAGAAGCAGAAATGGTATCCATGAGGACATTTCTACGCCTTGAACTTTATAACATCACTTGTGGGGTTTTTGTCCCCGAAAGTAACGTCAGGTGTAGCGTATGTCGCAGATTCGGCATCTATCGCCACTTCCATCTGGTATATGGTGCCGGGCATCAGGTCCAATTCCTGTATCGCTCCAAGCGGGATATTGAAAACACCGTTATCTATGACCCCGTCAAAGGTTTCCTGCCATACTTGTGCGCCTGAGAGGTCGTAAATAGTGACCTTCATGCTTCCTTTCTGGACAGGATTCCCGCCGCTTCCTGTCAGCTTTCCCTGCAGGGTTACGATAGCAGGAGATATCCCTGTGCTTGATGTTGCTGGTATTGTTGTGTTAGCTGTTACAGATATGGTTTTGCTTACAGTGGAGAATCCGGCTTTGCTTGCAGTCGCTGTTATTGTTCCCGCATTTGTAGCGTTCACGTTCATGACGACATTGCCGTATACATCGGTTGTTCCGCTGCCTGTTGCTGCGCCGGTCAGGATAACAACAACATCTGCCTGTCCTAATCCCCCGTCTAAACCGTCTTTAGGTGGCTGGAATACTGTAAAGGTTACGCTGGTTGGTATTCCTGCTGTTATGGTTTTTGGTGTTGCCGTTATGTTTAATGCAGTAGTCACGGTTGATGCAGTAATTGTTGTTGTGGGTGTTGGTGTTGCCGTTGAGGTAGGTAATAATGTAGGTACAGTAGTTGCAGGCACTGATGTGGGTGTTGGTGTGGGTGTTGGAGTCCCTTTTATTACAGTTATATTTAAGCTTCCACCTATGAAACCCAATTTACTGGCTGTCGCTGTTATTGCTCCCGCATTTGCAGCGTTCACGTTCATGACGACATTGCCGTTGACATCGGTTATCCCCCTCCCTGTGGCAGCGCCGGTCAGGTCGATTTTTGCATCGCTCTGAGCCACACCAGCAGTATTAACCACAGTGAATGTCACACTGGTTGGCGTACCTGCTGGAATAGTTAAGCCTCCCCCTAAACCCAATTTACTGGCTGTCGCTGTTATTGCTCCCCAAATTTTTGCTGTTATACCTCCCGTTGTTTCAGCAGTTGATTGTGCTGCAGTAACCTGCAAAGTACCAACGGCTTTTATCGCCGATACTCTTGTGCTTGCGCTAATAAATCCGGTTTTGCTGGCTGTTGCCGTTATTATGCCGGCTTCTTGGGCGTTCGCGTTTATTGCAACATTGCCGCTGGCATCGGTTATCCCACTACCTTTAGACGCGCTGTTCAGTTCGACCGTAACACCGCCCTGAGGCACATCTAAAAGGTTCTCGACCGTGAACGTTACGCCGGTCGGCGCGCCTGCCGTTACTGTGTCCGGTGTAGCGGTCACCTTCAAGGTGATGGGTGAAATTTCGTTTGAAACCTTCACTAACCATGCCCCGCGGCCATACGAATCTGTTGTTCCAGATAATACATACCCTCCGTCGGATGTTTGCTGGACAGAATAAATATCATCATAACCATCTCCACCCAATTTCATGTTCCATTGCTTCTCACCAGTAGCATTTGTTTTTATTAGTAATGAATCAGAACGACCGGCATAAACAAAACCCTCCTCAGTCGTTTCTGCATTAGGAGCAACAGTTACTGCTAATGCATAACCCCCATCGGCCGTTTGCAGGACAGATGTTCCTTTATAAATCCCACCGCTTCCGAATGTCTTGCTCCACTGCTTGTTTCCTCCATCATCGGTTTTGTATAGCCAGGCTTTATCGTAACTTCCACGAGGGACTACCGTTCCTGCCAATATGAAACCGCTATCCGATGCCTCCTCAATAGAAGTAAATTCTTCCCCTTGAGGCTCTAATTTGCTCCACTGCCATTTACCGCTTGAGTCTGTTTTGAAAATCCATGCAGTCATCCCCTTTGCGCCATTTTCTGTCGAATCCGTTGACCCGGCGAATATAAAGCCTCCGTCCCGGGTCTCCAGGAAAGTGTTAACAATGTCGAACCCGCATCCACCAAATCTCTTGCTCCATTGCTGGTTACCGTTATTATCGGTTTTGATGATCAATGCGCTGCCTTTAACATCATATGTACACGATGACGAATACGCCGCTATTATATAACCGCCATCGGAGGTCTGCCGGACAGAGTAAGCTGCGTCTCCACTATTTCCCCCGAATGTCTTGCTCCACTGCTGGTTGCCTGAATCATCAGTCTTAAAAACCCATATCTGGTCCTTACCGCCATACGAATTGGTTTTTCCTGCTGCGATATACCCGCCATCAGAGGTCTGCCGGGCAGACCAAAGAATGTCAGTTCCAGCCCCCCCAAATGTCTTGCTCCACTTCTCTTTGCCTTTATTATCTGTTTTAATGAGCCATGCATCATAATCGCCAGCTCCAGATGATTTTGTATTTCCTGCTATTATAAATCCACCATCAGAGGTCTGCTGGACATATTTAGCCCCATCCAGATAATTCCCGCCGAATGTCTTGTTCCATTCTTCAACAGGGACGGCGCCCGCTCCAAAGGATAGTAATAAAAATATTATCGTTATTCCAACCGCGATTCTGAGGGTGCGTCTCGCGCAAGTTTTTGACGATATCGTTTTATCCATACCAAACATTCCAGACTTTTTAAATTGGACAGGGAAAATAAACATGAGTTATACACATTATCATATAGATTATCCTCACAATGTGTGTATGTCATGCGCATGGAAAGATAAATAAAGCATAACGCGGTTTGGATATTATGAAGAAGCGTCGCATATCCACTACAATCTCTCCGAAGCACTGGGAATTACTCAAAAAGCATACAGCAGAGTTTGAGACACAGCAAAAGGTCATAGAGTATGCGCTTGAGGGTCTTGAGAACGGCGTAAAACAGGCTCATGAGATGTCTCGGGAAGAGGAGCTCTGGATGCGTACAGGCAGGGAAGTAAAATCAGCATGTCTTATCCAGAAAGATGGTTTAAAAGAGCTGATAGGAACGGCTGATATTGGACGGTACATAGAGTATGTATCCCACCAGAAACCAATAGAATGCGTAATAGAGTACTATTATCAGAAGCCTCTTAAAGAGTGTAGTTTGAAAGAAGTTATTGATGGAATAGTCATCAATGCCAAGATATCAAACTGGTTCGATACAATAAATTACACAGACGATGGTAACCAATACACGCTGAAAATGACCCATACCCTGGGCATTAATAGTTCTAAAATGATCAATATCGTGATTGAAAGCGTGTTTGAAACTTATGGGGTCAAAACCGAGAGCAAAATTTCTGAAAGCAGCCTTTTCGTAAAAGTATTTAAAAATGTGTAGGTACTGAGGGGTGGCTGCACCTCGATAAAAGGTCTGAAAACAAATAACTTTCCGTTACGCTATTAACTCATCATATTTCCGTAACGGAGATTTTTTAATAAAAATACCGTAACGGCATCTTTATATATTCCCGTAACGCAGTAAGCATAATTATGACCGAACGAAAATACACACGATGGAAAAAATGCCTGCTATGCGGCGATTTTGTGAAACTCATGTTCCCTGAGGACGCAAAAAACATGCTTATCGTCTACGAACCCGTGGAAGGCATGAGCAACGAATCCAAGAACTGGAAAAAAAGGCAGCTCGGATACATCCACAGAGCATGCCTTGAAAAAGCCGGCTCAAAGATGTCGGATGACAGCGGGGTCGTATAGTGGCATACAAAGATTTACGCGAGTTCATCGAAGTCCTCGAGAAAAAAGGACTGCTCAAACGCATAAAAACCGAGGTAAGCGCCGAGCTTGAGATAACCGAGATTTTGGACAGGGTCGTAAAAAACAATGGCCCTGCGCTGTTATTCGAGAATGTCAAAGGCTATAAGCACCCGGTTTTCGCCAACGCTTTTGGAACAATGGAACGAATGTGCCTTGCTCTTGGCGTCAATAACCTTGATGAAATCGGCGAGAGAATCCGGAAACTGCTGGAATTCGAAGCGCCCTCAAGCCTCTGGGAAGGTATCAAGATGATCCCGAAGGTTGCAGAGATAACCTCTTTCCCGCCAAAGCATGTGAACAGTGGACCATGTAAAGAAGTCATACTCAAAGAAGGCTTTTCGCTGGATGAATTCCCGGTATTGAAATGCTGGCCTGAGGACGGCGGACGGTTCATCACCCTCCCACTTGTATTCACTAAAAACCCCAAAACCGGTAAGCAGAACGTGGGTATGTACAGGATGCAGGTTTATGATGGCAAGACCACGGGTATGCACTGGCACATCCACAAACACGGCGCGCGGGATTATGCGGATGCGGCGAAAGACGGAAAAATCGAGGTCGCAGTCGCCATCGGCGCCGACCCGGCTGTCGTTTATTCGGCCACTGCGCCGCTTCCCGATAGCATCGATGAGATGATGTTTGCAGGGTTCCTTCGCAAAAAGAACGTAGAGCTTGTCAAATGCGAAACCGTTGACCTCTATGTGCCTGCTCATGCCGAAATTATACTGGAAGGATACGTGGATGCAAAGGAGCGGCGTGTCGAGGGGCCTTTCGGCGACCATACAGGATATTATTCGCTTGCAGATGAATTTCCTGTGTTCCATATAACCTGCATCACGCATCGCAAAAACCCGATTTATCATGCAACAGTTGTGGGAATCCCCCCGATGGAGGATGCGTATCTTGGCAAAGCCACCGAGAGGATATTCCTTCCTCTCATGAAGACACAGCTTCCCGAAATCGTTGACATCAACCTGCCTGTTGAAGCCGTTTTCCACAACCTCTGCATCGTGTCAATAAAAAAGCGGTATCCCGGTCATGCTAAAAAGGTCATGTTCGCCCTGTGGGGAATGGGGCAGATGATGTTCGCCAAGACAATAATTGTACTCGATGACGACGTGAACGTGCAGGATTTAAAAGAAGTACTGTGGGCTACGACCACTCGCATGAACCCGGCAACTGATGTCACGATAATCGACAGTGCGCCGACAGATACGCTTGACCATG
The DNA here is from genome assembly GCA_902386255.1 of uncultured archaeon. Classification (GTDB taxonomy): domain Archaea; phylum Halobacteriota; class Methanosarcinia; order Methanosarcinales; family Methanoperedenaceae; genus Methanoperedens. The sequence continues at coordinate 28,940 of CABMII010000070.1, read as the reverse complement.
CTTCGCCGCTACCGAATCTTGGCTCCAAGATGGGTATCGATGCGACACGGAAAGGAAAGGATGAGGGCTTCGAAAGGGAATGGCCTGATGCTTTAAAGATGGATGAAAAAGTGAAAGCACGCGTGGATAAGATATGGAAGGAACTGGGATTCTAGTTCAATCCTTCCTCAAATCCTCTCCTCCGGAACATATCTGCTGTGCTGCATTGTAGATATCTTCCATGCCGGCGCCATAAGTCGATGATACCGGAATTAAATTCTGGCTGGCGCCGAATGATTTAAGGGCAGACAAAAACTCTATGCTCAACTGGCTTCGAAGCGTTAGCCGTTCGCTGTTAATAGCATCTTCAAGTGCCAATAAATCCCTGCTCCAGCCCGAAATTTTTCCGCGTTCTTCCTCTGAAAGCAGGTCCGATTTCGTGAGGATATTAATAAAAGGAACGTTGAACCTCACCTGGACAGAAGCTGCCTGGAGCATTAGGGAGATAAAGCCTGAGGGATTTCTTGAGATTATTGGGTCATAAAGAAAGCCGATAATCGAATTATCAGCGCCGAAAGCATCGATTAAGTATTTCCCGGATTGTCTCAGCACGAATAATTCCATCTGCCCCGGCGTATCAAAAATGACGTATTCTGTTTCAAAACTTTCGATTATCTCTTTCATTTCATTAATATTCAGGGCGAGCATATCGGCAGCAATTATCTGTGCACCGTTTGGGCCTACGCCATGCTCTTTCATAATATCGCGCAGTTTAATCCATTCCCGGATGTCCACGTCAGGAACATAAGGCGCATTTTCAATTCCGGGGTCAAGGTTCACTGTAATCGCATCATATGCATGGTTCTGCATCCATCCCATGTATGCGCCTGTCAGCGAGGATTTGCCGCTTCCTGCGGAGCCGATAAAGTAAAGGTTAATCATTTGTATCAGGGTGATAATATCGGTGATAAGAGAAAAGATTTGTGATGTTCCAAAAACTTAAACTATACGCTGATTTTGTGGTGCTGAAGCACAGCCTGTTTGCCATCCCGTTTGCATATCTTGGCGCTTTCCTTGCAAGCAGGGGAGTACCGGAGCTTCGCATTCTTTTCTGGGTAGGGCTTGCATTCATAGGCGCGAGGAGCGCTGCAATGGCGCTGAATAATCTGGTTGACAGGGATATCGATGCCAAAAACCCAAGGACAGCAAAACGCGAACTGCCATCGGGTAGAATATCGTTATTTGAGGTATGGGTGATTATTCTGATTTCCTATGTCCTGCTGTTCTATTCCGCATATAAACTGAACCCGCTGTGCCTTATGCTTTCTCCTATTATTCCTATTACGTCGGTCATCTATCCGTGTCTTAAAAGATTCACCCCGATTCCGCATTTCGTTCTTGGGCTTAATCTCGGTTATGCTCCCGTGGGGGGCTGGCTTGCTGTGACGGGCGCCTTCCATATCCCGTTCGGCGCGCCTGAGAGCGCGATGCTGCTGCTGTTGTTTGCAGTCACTTTGTGGGTTGCGGGTTTTGATATGATATACTCACTTCAGGACCTTGATTTTGATAAAAAAAACGGGCTTTATTCCGTGCCAACGGTATTCGGGGTGAAAAAGGCGCTCGACTTGTCGTTTGCGGCGCATGTCCTGATGCTCTTGCTGCTTGTCGGGCTGATGTTTGTGCTGAAGCTTGGGGTTGTTTTTAAGGCTGGGCTTGTGATCATTGCGGCGCTGATATGGTATGAGCATACCCTTGTGAAGGCTGATAATTTTGAGAATATTCCTGTGGCGTTCTTTAATGTGAATGCGGCGGTGAGTTTGTGCATGCTGGTGTTTACGGTGGGGGATGTGGTGATGAGATAACAGTTTCTTTAATACTTTCATCAAAATTTAAAACAAAACATTATATACTATTCTGCACATGATTTAGATGGTGAAAAAATGCCTGTAATGCTTGAAAAATTGGTTAAAGCCCTTGAGAGCATAGAAACTAAAGCAAAAACTAAAAAGGATTTTGCAGATAGATGGCTTGGCGCATTTGAGGGAGTAATGCCGGAAGGGATGACCAGTACTGAATACATTAAAAAGCTGAGAGAAAGTTGTTATGGAAAAACCCAGGATATTTCTGGATACTGATGTTTTGATTCAGTGTTGTGTTCGTTGTAAAATCGGCGCTTAATTTGTCGTTTGCGGCGCATGTCATGATGCTCTTGCTGCTTGTCGGGTTGATGTTTGTGCTGAAGCTCGGGGTTATTTTTAAGACGGGGCTTGTGATTATTGCGGCGCTGATATGGTATGAGCATACGCTTGTGAAAGCTGATAATTTTGAGAATATTCCTGTGGCGTTCTTTAATGTGAATGCGGCGGTGAGTTTGTGCATGCTGGTGTTTACGGTGGGGGATGTGCTGTTGGTGTAATCAGTCACAAACCTCAATCTGAAGAAGGAGGCATAAGTTTATTATGATTTATCAAAATACAAATAATTCTAAGTGTTGATGGGGCAATGAAAACAGTAGATTTAATCCTATAAAGTTCTATTTTAGAATCAAGAATATGAGGTTGCCACATGTCTACAAATGAAATCAAGTTCCAAGAAGAAATTAGTAATATTGATTTTGATTCTGCTATTGATACATGTTCTTCAGATCCTGAATTTAAAAAAAAGCTGTTGATGGCAAATGTTCTTATTATTCCAGATGGAAAGAGTTCTAAAAATAATAACATATTTCCTGTTACTACTACAGAATTATATCGATATTTACAAAAGAAATCTCCAAGTCAAGTGAAATTAGATATTGCTACCAAAGATGAAGATTATGTCGAGCTTGCACAACATAGCGATTTATTGAATTTGCCGACAATAATAGTTTCAGGTGTTATTCTTCCAATTATTATTGGCTTAATTACAAATTACATCTATGATGAACTGAAATCAGATGACGTTATAGTAAAAAGTAAGATCATAATTATTAATGAAAGCGGAGATAACATATTAATTGAATATAATGGACCAGCAAATGAATATGAAAGTACAATATCAAAAATTTTTAAAAAATAATCGTATTAATTTATATGAATAATAAAGAGGCTGTTGATTTTCAAATTCATAACAATTCTAGTTTTGCTCATGTAAGAAAGCTTGCCACTGATTACAAAAATAGAAATGATGGTATTTTGCAAAAAGAATATTGGGACAATCTTTTATCAATAAAGAAAAGAGCAGTCTTAGAATCAGATCAATTAATTGCCAAAGTTACATGGTGTTTTGAAGAAATTGGCAAAATTCAAGATAAATATGTAGAGTCATTTATTCATTTTAGCAATGATGAATTCTATGAAGGATGGTGTCTTCTTGAGATATGTGAAAATATTACTAGGTCTTTGGATATGCATTATCAGGAAAAGAATAATGAATTCGGTATCGAATTCATCAGAATAAATACTAAAAAATTTCAATCATTATTCCCATATAAGTTGTTTATAAGCCCTGGTTTTCTAATGAAAACACGTTGTTCTGTTTGCAATAAATTAATTACTCCTCGTAATTATTGTGGACATGAGAATGGAGAAATATACGACGGAGAAATGTGTCATGGAATAGCAGAAGACATTGAACCCTTGGAAGTATCAATTGTCGAAAATCCCGTTCAAAAATATTCTGTAATAGACAAAGATAGTTATGATTACGGAGTTATAAAATATATAATTAAAAAAATTTCTTCTCCTTGGGATGCATGGGATTATAAAAAATCAAAAAAACTTGTTCCAAAATATACTAAAGTAGGACGTAACGAATTATGTCCTTGTGGTTCTGAAATTAAATTCAAAAAATGTTGCTTGAGAAAAAAACAAGAAATAGATCATTTTGATTTTACATTTTAATCAATTTTGGCCAATTTTAAACTAATTCAAATAATACTCAAACATAATCAATATTAATAGTCGAAATCATTTTTCTAGTTTTAAATCCCTCATGAGGCGCCCCCCATCGTCTTCAGTCACCCCATATCCCGCACTTGAAGGATTGTGTCTTGTCAGGTTTTTCTGCCTTGAATCAATCGCAACGAAACCCGTCGCTGAGTTCGTACCAGTTCGTATAAGTTCGTTGTTTTGTTTGTGATGTGCCCCCATCCCCCTTATAACCCAAGGCATGCCAGTGTCACGGCGCCGCCTCTCAGCACGCGCGCCGGCGCATTAAATCTGCGTTCATCTGCGGTTTGTATTATTCATGTATGAAGTAGGTTGCTTTGGTAACATATCGGCGCCGCTCAGTCTAAATTATTATCAAAACTTTCCAATCCTGCATCCCCTGCACCTTAAAGACCACAGAGAGAAAAATAGCTATCTCTGTGCTCTCTGTGTCCTCTGTGGTTAATTATCTGACGAGCGCCTTATCCCATCGCATCCGCCGAGCCGTCTTCGCTCATCCATATTGCTTGGCAATGCCCTAGCCCCAAATACATTTGTTCACATAAATGAACATATGTTCGAAATAATGAACATACTCTTAAAACCTGCCTTACCATAATTGCAACGTGGTCTGACTTTATGAAAGTTAAATTCGGCAGAATAAATTACTCTGGCTATACTTATTAGTAATCCCTCGTTAATTAAAAGCCATGCGCAAAAAGCAAAAAGACTGGGCAAAGGACATGGCATACCAGCGCATGCACCTGCTTTTTGAGCTTGCAGACCACGAATTCAGGACGCATCCTGAACTCAGCAACAGGTATGCGGGACTGGCGCGCCGCATCGGGATGAGATACCGCGTCAGGATGCCGCCTGAATTAAAGCAGAGGATTTGCAAGCACTGTCACGCTTATTTGGTCCAGGGCGTAACCGCACGCACAAGGCTTCAGGGGACGCATATAACAACGACATGCACCGTATGCGGAAAACAGATGAGGCGGCCGTATTAGGTATCAATATAAACAGATAGACAAACGACTATAGTTAAAAAACCAAACAATTAAAACTATCTTTACGACCTGGTATGAAAAAGTATCAAAACCACAAAGCAGAACACGGATGACACGGATTCGACGGATGCCCACGGATTTTTTATCTGTGCAAATCCGTGTTATCCGCGCAATCCGTGTTCTACGCCAACTGTTCGCATTGTGCAGGCTTTTTCATTGTTATCTATGAACTGTGGTTCATAGCCGACTTTGCGGCTCTGCAGTGAATAAAACCAGACACTTCAGAGTAGTTCATAGGATACAATGAAAAACAACAAAAAGAACATTAACAGCGAACTAATACGAACTCGTACGAATTCCGGCGGCGTGAGTTCGTAAAGCGAAACCTCGCTTTATGCGGTGTTCAGGTATGCGAAGCATACCTGTCGTTTGATAAAACTTTCCTAAAGTTTTCAGTTCGTACGAGTTAGTTGTTGATTTTTTCATAATAGGTGCCAAGTAAAAAGTATTCACAAGAATATGTACAAACACAGAACGAACTCCATTTTTTATCATCACCATTTGCTGATAAATTATATACTCATGGCACAGAATAATGATTGATGGAAAACAAGGGAGTTAAAACCGAAAAGAGACCTAACCGGCTCATCAATGAAAAAAGCCCGTACCTGCTCCAGCATGCATACAATCCCGTGGACTGGTATCCCTGGGGAAAAGACGCGTTTGAGAAAGCGAAAACTGAGGATAAACCGGTTTTCCTTTCAATAGGATATTCCACCTGCCACTGGTGCCATGTAATGGAGAAAGAGTCCTTTGAGGACGAACAGGTTGCAGGATTGATGAATGATGCATTCGTGAGTATAAAAGTCGACAGGGAAGAAAGACCTGACATAGACAGCATCTACATGGCGGCATGCCAGAGGATGACAGGAACCGGCGGCTGGCCTCTTAATATGATAATAACACCAGACAAAAAACCCTTTTACGCTGCTACTTATATTCCAAAAGAAAGTAAATTCGGGCGCATCGGGATGCTTGAGATGATACCGCAAATAAAAGACCTCTGGAAAACAAAGAGAAACGAGGTTGAAGCTGCGGCAAATAATAGCGTTCTGGCTATAAAGGCTGTGGCAGAATCACGTGGTGAAGAACTGGACGAAGAATATCTTCATGAAACGTATGAACAACTTCTAGCGATGTTTGATGAACAACATGGAGGTTTTGGCGATGCGCCCAAGTTCCCGACGCCCCACAGCCTCATGTTCCTTCTCCGTTACTGGAAACGCACCGGGGATAAAATGGCGCTTTTCATGGTTGAAAAAACGCTCTCCACGATGCGCATGGGTGGGATTTTTGACCATATAGGATTTGGATTTCACAGGTATTCCACGGATGCCGCATGGCTTGTCCCGCACTTTGAAAAAATGCTTTACGACCAGGCGCTGCTTGCGATGGCTTACATAGAAGCTTATCAGGCAACGGGGAAAGATGAATACCAGAAAACCTGCAGGGAGATATTTACTTACGTACTTCGCGATATGACCTCAAAAGAAGGTGGATTTTATTCAGGGGAAGATGCGGATAGCGAAGGCAAAGAGGGGAAATTCTACGTTTGGAATGAGGAGGAAATCCGCACAGTTCTTTCCAGTGATGAGGCGGAGATTGTAAGAAAGGTCTTCAATATCAGTAAAGACGGCAATTTTCCTGAAGGAAAAAGCACAGGAAGAAATATTTTCCATTTAACAAAACCACTTCCAGGGCTTGCGTCCGATTTCAAACTTTCAGTTAAAGAACTGGAAAAGCGTATCGAAGCGGTGCGGAACAAACTTTTTGCCGCGCGGGAAAAACGCTTCCATCCGGGAAAAGATGATAAGATTTTGGCAGACTGGAATGGCTTGATGATAGCTGCGCTTGCTAAGGCAGCGGCGGTCTTTAACGATTACCAGTATGCTGAGGCAGCACAAAAGGGAGCGGATTTTATTCTTTCAAAAATGCGAAATGAAAACGGGATACTTTACCATCGCTACAGGGATGGTGAAATTGCGGTTCCTGCCATGTTAGATGATTACACATTTCTTATCTGGGGATTGATAGAACTCTACGAAACCACATTTGAGCTACGATTCCTGAAAACTGCCATTGGGCTTAATGATGAACTCATGGAACATTTCTGGGATTGGGAAAATGGTGGTTTTTACCTCACTGCAGATGATGCCGAGAATATTCTCATCCGAAAGAAAGACATTTATGACGGCGCTATCCCTTCAGGGAATTCCGTGGCAATGTTGAACCTTGTTCGGCTGGGTAAAATGACAGGTAATCCCGAATTTGAAAAGAAAGCAGCTTTGCTCGGGCAGGCATTCTCAAGAAGCATCAGGGCGTCCCCAGCTGCTTATACAATGCTCATGACAGCCCTGGATTTTGTGATAGGACCGACAGCCGAGGTGGTTATCGCCGGGGACTTGCATGCTCCCGATACCCAAGCTATGATAGGTAAACTTCGAAAAGCGTTTGTACCGGGGAAAGTTGTAATCTTCCTTCCTGCAGGGGAACCGGAAATCATACATATTGCTGATTATACCAGAAACCTGAAGAGCAAAGATGGCAAAGCCACAGCCTATGTCTGCCGTAATTTTAGCTGCAAGCTTCCCACAACTGATGCGGAGGAAATGATGAGGTCGCTTAACATATAATGTTAAAAACCAAACAATTAGAACTATCTTTGCGACTATGCGGTGACGTTAACAACGAACTAATACAAACTCGTACGAACTCCGATGGCGTGAGTTCGTAAAGCGACACCTCGCTTTATGCGGTGTTCAGGTATGCGAAGCATACCTGTCGTTTGATAAAACTTTCCTAAAGTTTTCAGTTCGTACGAGTTGGTTGTTGATTTTTTCATACTAGGCAACTATAATTTCTTTCTGATAAGACTATATCGATTCCACTTTTGCATCCATCCATTCCTCCCCAAAAATATGTTTGAGCAGAGAGACGATGCTGAAATTCGACCCTGTCTCTACCTCAAGCGAAACACTTCCATTTTCCTGCCCCAGCGCAGCAGAATTCAGGAGTTTCTTCTTCCTGTCCTTAGCAGCCACTTCAAAATAAGTCAACCCATCTGTTTTCCTTATATCAAACCCCATGCCGTTCACAAGCATGAAATCCTGCACTTTGTTCTGGAAACTGTACTTTGATACATCCTTCCACGCCGAAGTTATCCTGAAACTATTTCCTATCTCCTTCCCCGAAACCCTTGAAATGCCCAGAAGCGGAGAATCAATCGTATTCTTTTCAAGATAGCTTGAAAAAGCATCAGATGAACCCATGAACTCAAAATCGTATAAGAAGCTCCCGAAAAGGAACCCGTAGCCTTTCGAGGCCGGCATATTCTGCACCTGCCTGCATGCAAGATAATCTTTAACAAGAGACGGTATATGTTCTAGAATTGCCCTGCCTATAAAAACGCATTTTGCCTCGGGGGTCAGGAATTTTCCCGCTTCCTTTATTGTAACCACTGCCTGCATGCTCTTTGGCCTTTTCTTCATTTCCACAATATTTCTGAGTTTCTCTATATCTTCCTGCCTGACTTCGGGAAGCGTTGAAAGTTTTCGTTCCTCACAGCCACCGCATCCGATGCATTCCCCCTTTCCTTCGAGACAGTACCCGTTGTCCTTGAAATTCCTGGCTTCATCATACATCCTGTAAAGGAATGATTTGGCGGGCGCGCCTCTTAAGTTCTCAAAAGGAAAAACATAATTCTCGTCCTTGGCGCCATATAATCCATCCCCAGATGCAGACCGCAATGCTGAAATCAGCGCATTTTTATCCCCTGATATATGTTCCCCGTCAAAATACCCTCCCATATTTACGAAATCGGATATGACATCAAAACATTCAAAACCGCCCAACGCGATATGCTGGGATACCAGGAATTCCTCTGTATCCTGTGCCATCCTGAATTCAAAACCATTGGTTTCGCAATCCCTTTTCAGGTCGCCCTTTATGTGTTTTATGCTCTCCGGGTCTTTTATGGTTGGGGCAAACTGCATCGGTGTAAATGGAAGGTTAACAAGCAGCCCGAAGCTCATTATAGTCCGGCATCCGGGTGATAATTTGCCCTTGTGCTGCTTGAGTTTCATAATGAAGCCTTTGAATTCTTTCAGGTCATTATCATTTTCAAGCCCGGTTATCATAAAGAATAATTTCAGCTGCCGTGGTTTTTTTGCATATATGTGTTCAAGAGCCTTCAAAAGTTCCTGTTCGTTCAGGCTTTTGTGCAAATACCGCCTCATCCTGTCGCTAATCCCTTCCACGCCTATGGTGTAAGTCCGTTTGCCTGACAGGATCTCGATGTCAAGCAGTTCCGGCCGCATCGCTATTATATCAGCACGCTGGCTTTTGAAATTCACGAACTTCGCTACCTTGTTTAAGTCTGCTATAATCCGCGATATCCCTGTGTGCAGATTGAAATTAAAACTCAGGAAATCAAATTCTGTCGGCGCATGTTTAATTTTTACAACAAGAGCCTTTTCCAGTATATCCTGTGGCTCATACTCCCTGAAAGGTTTTCTTGTATTTCCTTCAAAACAGAAAGAGCAGAAGCAAGGGCATCCCTGTGTAATCTGGAGCTTTGCTGTATTTTCGATGTCGGTATTCAGTATGGGATAATCGGTAAGGAGATGCGAAGAATGAGGGGCTTTCGGAGGTGAGACACATGCGCTTTCAGGGATTGGGAGCCTGATATCAAAGAAACCTGGTATTTCTTTCTCAAGAATATCGAGTAATTCTGGTTTGGGACAATCCTTTTTTTCGTTTATTATCGATATGATTTTTTGCACAGCCCCTTCGCCCTCCCCGAAGAAAAGAGCATCAATAAAAGAATCTCCTTCCGGCGATATCGTGCACTGCGCCATAAGCGAATTTGAGCCGCCCATTACAATGACAGGCGCTTTTGTTTTAAGCCTCTCTGTTTTGGATGCCGGAATCCCGGTATTTAAAAAGAGGTAAGGCAGGTTGAATAATTCAAGATTAAAGGAATTGGATACCAGCAAGAGGTCAAAATCCGATATCGAGCGAAGCGATTGAATGCCGAGAAAAAACGGTATATTGTTTTCGGCAAAAAGTGGAATGTTCTTCGGGTTAGGGAAAACGGAATAATCAATATAAGCATAAGGCAGGGCTCTTCTGACTTCCTGGAACAGGAAATGATGAGTTATGGATTCACGGATATTTGGAAATGGGGACAGCCTGGTAATCATCACCTTCAGTTGTGCATCTTCGAATTCTGGATTATTAAAAGTGGGGTTGTTGCGTGGAAAGTATGCGCGATAACCATCCAGCCTGTACAGGTTTTTAGTTATAAATTCCTTGTAGTCTGTCATTTTTAGCCTGATTTTTTGATCTCCGGTTAATACATTCCGGTCACTAGCAGTTAATAACTTCCAGGAACATAATGGCTATTGCATATATTGGATAATATGATAGATTGGGGGTAAGATTTATTAATGGGTTTGGATATATTGGATTTTAGTGAAGGATTTGGTTCGTAAATTTATTTCCAAAAAAAAAATGCGAATAGATTTTTTGATGTTTATTGATAAAATTATTTACTAAAAATTTATGCTGATTTTTTATCACAACATGGAGGATGAATCTTGAAGTATTGTGTTGATTGCAGATACTTCTCAACAAAAGTAAAAGGAAGCAATAGGGAACAATACGATGGTTCCTGCACGCTGATGAAGAAAAACGTGTACGAAACCAACCGTGAGTGCCAGGAATTCAAAGAAGAACACCTCTAGGCAAAATTGAGTCAGATACTGGCTATTGCTGTTTTTGTATTAACTTACGCACTGATAGTCCTAAAACCAAAAGGAATCAATGAAGCTCACGCTGCTTTAATCGGCGCAGCAGTTACTATTATTTTTTTACTCAAGCCCCATCATATAATTGAAGCCCTCGGAATTGCGACAACGGAAATGCCGCAGCCGCTCGTGACAACCTGGAATGTGGTCATAATACTTGCTACTTTGATGGTAATCTCGACGCTTCTTGATGATTACGGTTTTTTCGAGTACTGCGCTTCCAGGGCGATTTATGCATCAAAAAACAGTGGTCAGCGGCTTTTTTTATATACTTTCCTCGTAGTTTCGGTCATATCCCTTTTTGCGGGCAATGACGTTGTTATCCTGACGACGACGCCTATAATACTTATTTTCTGCAGGAAAGCGGGCATTAACCCGAAACCCTACATGTATGTATCTTTTTTCGCGGCGAACACATTTTCAATGCCGCTATATATCGGAAACCTCACCAATATATTAATCGGCGATAGTTTCAAACTTGATTTTTTCGGTTTCACCGGATACATGATTCTCCCGACACTTGCTGCCGCTTTTGTAAATTATTACCTGATGAAGCACATTTTCAGGAACCAGATACCAGAGACGTTTAATCCAATAGATAACGGAAGGACACAAATAAAAAATAAATTCCTTGTAAGCCTCGGACTTCTGGTTCTGCTTGCCGTTATTTTACTTGGAGGAGTTGCGAACCATTATGGGATACCGCTATCTATAGTTACTTTTGGAGGCGCCTTAATCCTGCTGCTGTTTGAGCGGCATCCAATCCAGCGGATGAAGAAAATCTCATGGAATGTGGTATTTTTCGTTATCGGGCTTTTCATTGTGGTAAAAGGGATCGAGGTGAGCGGCGCTGCCGATTATGCAGGGGAATTACTGTTTGCGAATTTGAGCAGCAATATGACTGCTGCAATCTTCTCGGTGTCACTTTTTTCTGCTTTCCTGTGCAATCTTGTCAATAACATACCGATGACCGCCATGATGCTATCCATAACACAGCATGCAGGTTTATCAGCGCAAATGAACACTGCAATGGCATATTCACTGGTCATTGGCTCGAATCTCGGTGCAAATTTCACCACGTTCGGCGCGCTTGCAGGGATTCTCTGGATTGAAAGCGCAAGGCGATATGGATGGAGCACGAGAATGACTGACCTTTTGAAGATAGGATTATTCATTACTCCCATAGCTATCCTGGGAGCAAGCCTTGTGCTGGCGCTTGAGATGTATATTTAAAAATCGTTTTACGTGGATAGCTTCAAACCATAATGACCAGAAATCCGTGACGCTTCGCAGTTCAAAGGGTCGCCCAGTCTCCCCACCCTTCGAGGCGCGCCGTCCCCGCAGGGATTCGGCTTTTGCCGAACCTCGGCAGCGCGCCCGGAAGTGGGGGCGCTCCCGTCTTGGCTCATATACAATAATTGACCGTTGAGATGGAGAGACAAGGTTATTCTTCTTTACGCAAAAATGTCCAGATATCTTCAATGAGTAAATTGTCAAAAGTTCGAATGTGGTCTTTGATAATAGGTTCAGTTCTCATATTCGGTCTGATGTCACAGTAATAAACACCATCAAGTGGATTAAGTTTTATTGTGTATCCTTTAAAATGCCCTGGTAAAAATGTCGAATTTATGCCATATTTATTTTCTTTTTTAACATTTTTTCTCTGAACATCATTTAAAAATACAGCAATATGAGGTGTATTCTTTTCAGTTAATTTGTTGTAAAGAAATTTGTCTATGAATATTTTATCTATGCGATCTTTACTTGATGTTTTTATAGACCCGATTACTTTTATTTCATTATCCTCTTCGATAATAAGGTCGTGTTGATAGCTCATATTAAACAGCTTTTTATCATTAACAACTACAGGGATTTGAACTACTCCAGCCTTACAATCTATGCCTATTTCCTTTATGATTAGACGAATGAAATGCTCAAATAAATCACCATTTAATTTTCGTGCTGTATTTGATTTTCCAGCCGGCAACGCATCCAATGCTGCACCAATAGATTGTTGAATAGTATATGTTGTGTTATTTAAGATTTCTCGTATTGTGTTATCACTTTTATCAATATCTTTTATTGACCGCAATATTTCTAAATACTCACTTGATTTATTCTCAAACACTTCTGAATTATACATTAACTTTGAGTTGATTGGCCTTGTAATTTGAAAACTGCCATTACTGTCATATTGATAAAAACAATAATGGTTTTCATTTTGAGAAATGATGGTTGCTTGGAGATTATCGTGTATATACTCAAGGTACTCCTTGGAGAAAGATATAAACCCATCCAAGTCGGTAAAATTATCTTTGTCTTTAGCTTTGTTTACAATTTGTTGTAGTGTCATCTTATTGAATTCCTTTTTCTCTGGTTTACAAAGTCGTATTCCATCCATTTTTCTATTGGCCAATTATCTACCAATTCAAGACGGTTTTTAGTCCACTCAAGATATTCAGAAGAAATATCACAAGCTAACCATTTTCGTTGAAGTTGCTCTGAACAAACTGGCGTTGTTCCTGAACCACAGAATGGGTCTAGGACAACTTCGCCAATATTTGAAGATGCAAGAATAATTTTACGTATCAGTTCTTCAGGTTTTTGAGTTGGATGCGGTGTCTTTTCATGCATGCCATTGCAAGTTGTAGGACATTCTAAAACATCTTCAGGTTTTTGAGTTGAGTGCAGTGTCTTTTCGTCCATGTCATTGCATGCTGTAGGACATTCTAAAACATCTTTAGGTTTTGCACCAAGAGGGTTTGGTGTCCAAATATGCTTATCATTTTTACCGTTGTTTCCATATTGACTTGTTTCTGCTTGTGGATGGCTTGGATATTTTAAAGTGTGATTACCATAGGGTATACGAATATTATCAATATTAAGAATAAATCTTTTTGATTTTCGGAAATGCAAAATACTTTCGTGGCTTCTCCCCCAATCGCTACCTAAGTTTGCCTTATTTTTATAATGCCAGATTATCCAACGGCAAGAATGAAAATGTTTTGATGCTGGATGTTTTAAATCAGCTAGTATTTCCGAAAATCCACAAATATACAATGTTCCTGTCGGTTTTAACACTCTTGAAGCTTGCCCAATCCAAAGCATTGACCATTTTATGTATTCTTCCTGGCTTTCGAAACTATCCCATTCAGCTTTCTTAATATTGTAAGGTGGGTCAGCAAATATTAAATGGACGCTCTCATCAGGCAACGATTTAAGCCACTCGATACTATCTCCGAGCCAGAGTTGGCCATTTTTATGGTTATAAAATAATCGCAAACTACAGTCATTATTTTCTATAGATGTTTGTTCACATTTTTTTTCAGACATAGAAAATGCTAGTTTTTGATCTGGATTTCTGCGAAAGTTCATTACTATTCTGTTTAATTACTCACATGTGTATAAGAGTTCCTCAGACTAACGAAAATTAGCTTAAATCTTTTCAAATGTAAAGCTATTATTATACTATCATTTTAAATATATAAGGTTGACTGAAGGTATTAAATAAATCCATATCATATATCGGTGAAAATACTTTGGAGATGATATTTATAATTCCGCCAAAAAAAGGCAAGAGAATGAGCGAAAAAATTAACATAAATTCTAAAAATAGCATAATTTCTCTCTTTAAAAATAAATATCATAGTTTTTCTAATAGGGATTTAGCAATACTTGCAATTGTATTAACAATTTTCGGATTAATTATTAGTGGACTATTTTACTTTATTCCATATGATACTGGGGCAAAAGATGAAAACAGACGTATTCTTCAGGGGATGGAGGAAATTAAAATACAACAAAAAGAAAATGAAGCTGATATAATTGCAAGATTTTTAAAAGAAAAATATGGAAAATCACCAGAGGATCTTAATCGAATAGTAGAAGATTTTTCAAAATCAAGCAATGATTTTTATGACATTGGGCTTTCTTATTCTGCTAAAGGGAATTACTCAGAAGCAATAAATTATTATGACAGGTCTCTCTTAGCAAATCCGAATCAGTTTAAGGTCTTACTTTCCAAAGGGAACGCACAGTTTTTAATGAATCAGACTATTGCTGCATTATATAACTATGATAAGGTTATTGAAAGCAATCCAAATGATGTGACTGCATGGAATAATAAAGGATTTGCTCTAAATATCTTAGGTAGGTATGAAGAAGCTTTGGTTGCATACGATAAGGCTATTGAGATTAATCCAAATGAAGAGACTGTATGGGGCAATAAAGGACTTGCTCTTTATGCATTAGGTAGAACAAAAGAAGCCTTGTATGCATATGATAAGGGTATTCAGATTAATCCAAAAGATGATACAATATGGAACAATTTAGGGGGTTCTCTAAATGATTTGGGTAGAAATGAAGAAGCATTGGTGGCAATCAATAAGGCTATTGAGATTAATTCAAATGTATCGGCTGCATGGAACAATAAAGGATTTGCTCTAAACAAGTTGGGAAGAAATGAAGAAGCTGTTGTTGCATATGATAGGGCTATTCAGATTAATCCGAAAGATGAAAACGCGTGGTACAATAAAGGAATTGTTTTCCGTGAGCAGGGCAGGTATGAGGAAGCATTAGCAGCATATGAGAAAGCTGCTGAAATAAATCCGCAACTTGTAGCAGAAGCATGGTACGGTAAAGGATATGTTTTCGATGAGCTGGGCAGGTATGAGGAAGCATTAGCAGCATATGAAAAAGCTATCGAAATAAACCCGAAATTTGCAGATGTATGGAACAACAAAGGAAATGTTCTCCGTGAGCTGGGTAGGTATGAGGAAGCATTAACAGCATACGAGAAAGCCATTGAAATGGACCCACAACAGGCAAGTGCATGGAATAATAAAGGAATTGTTTTCGATAAGTGGGGCAGGTATGATGACGAATTAGCAGCATATGAGAAAGCTATTGAAATAAACCCGCAACTTGCTGAAACATGGTACAATAAAGGAATTGTTCTCGGCAAGCTGGGCAGGCATGAGGAAGCAAAAATAGCATTTGAAAACGCAAGTAAAATAGATCCAAAATTTGCAAATTTAATACCATCTTAAGATAGGTGTTGCACATAGAACCAATTACCAACACGAATTGAAACCATCTCTGAATAACAGTAGTTATATATCTTATTGAGTACAACTCAAACCCCTATCCAGGTGATATTATGAATTTCATGGTAAAAGGCACATTCAAAGCAGGACACAAATGGGAACGATTTACAAAAACAATAACAAGCGCGAACAAAAAGAATGCATCTGAGAAAGCATATTCCTTATTAGGAAGCGAGCACGGGCTCAAGCGCTACCTGGTAAAAATAGAATCGGTTGAAGAGGCTGCAAAATGAGCGGTGCATTAACCCAGCAGCAGCTTGCTGAATTATCTGAAAAACACCAGGTTTACCAGTATCAGGCAGAGTCGTTGGCACAGCAGATAAACATGGTAAAAATGACTATCAGGGATGTGGAAACTGCACTGGTAACAATCACGGCTTTAAAAGACGAACCTGCAGGAAAAGAAACTCTTGTACCGGTAGGATTCGGCTCTTTTGTCAAAGCAACCCTGACCGAGACGGATAAAGTTGTTGTCGGAATCGGGGCCGGCGTTAGCATTGAAAAGAAAATTGACGAGGCAAAAGAGTTCCTTGAAAAGAAAAAAGAAGAGCTTAACAAATATCTTGAGCAATTGAATGGCACAATTGCAAAAATCGGGCAGGAATTGCAGAATATCCAGAAGCTTGTACAAAAACACCAGCAGGTTCAACAGGCCCAGCAGCCCATGCAAGCTAGGTAATTTTTTTAAGTTCGCATGTTTGAAAAACTAAAGGAAAAGCTTGGCAGTTTTAAGAAAGTTCTTGGCAGCGTAATAGAAGAAAAAGAGAAAGAGGTCATAAAAACAGAGCCTGCCAGGGCAGAACCTGTTAAATCAGAACCAGTTAAAGCAGAAGCCATTAAAAAAGAAGTTCCTGTAAAAAAAGAGATAAAAGAGATACCAAAAGCTCCCGAGCCCGCGGCAAAAGCGCCTGAAAAAATCGGCATATTTGATAAAATTAAGGCAGCGGTTCTTGAACAGGAGTTCATCATCGATGAGGGCAGCCTGAAAGACCATTTATGGGAGCTTGAAATGGCGCTTCTTGAGAGCGATGTGGCGCTGCCCGTGGCCGAGAAAATAGTGGAATCTGTAAAAGGCGAACTTGTAGGAAGCCGCAGGAAAATCGGCTCTGATACCGGGAAAATCGTTGAAACCGCTATAAAAAACGCGATTTCAAAAGTAATTTCTGTTGATTCTTTTGATTTTGATGATTTTATCAAGAAATCCAAAAAACCCGTGAGCATTGTTTTTGTAGGAGTAAACGGGACAGGCAAAACCACCACCGTAGCCAAAATGGCAGAGCGTTTCATGGCGCAGGGATATTCGGTAGTTATCGCTGCCGCAGACACATTCCGAGCAGGGGCTATTGAACAGATAGACAGGCATGCAGAAAATCTTGGCGTCAAGATAATCAAACACCAGGAAGGCGCCGACCCTGCGGCTATCGTGTACGACGCAGTACAATTCGCAAAGGCAAAGCACAAGGATATCGTGCTTGCAGACACGGCAGGCAGGATGCACACGAATGTGAACCTGATGGACCAGTTAAAGAAGGTGTGCAGAGTCAACCAGCCTGACCTTATTATTTTTGTGGACGAAGCTGTGGCAGGAAATGATGCGGTTGAACGCGCAAAGCTGTTCAATAACGCAGTGCCTTTTAACGGCAGCATTCTTACAAAAGCGGATGCAGACTCAAAAGGCGGGGCGGCAATTTCAATATCCTACACGACGGGGAAGCCCATATTGTTCCTGGGGGTTGGGCAGACGTATAAAGACCTTGTGAAGTTCGAACCACAGTGGCTGCTTGCACGGTTGTTTGAATAATTATTAACTATTTCCTGAGCAAAAGGTTCTGGATTTCTGTCATTAATGGATGTTCGGGAAGCCCCTCCAATACAATCGTAAATTCCGATTCAGGATTTAACGCCATCAGCTCGATCGTATTTTGAAGCGCGACTGTTAAAGATTCATAATCCGGTTCATCAGTTACTTCAGCATTGAAAGGACTATTTTCTTTTAGTTCTATGGGATACGGACCAAACGGCGGTTTAAAATCAAGCACCCAATCGAAATCATCTTCATTACCAAGCTTTCTTGCCCTGATAAGCACCTTGCCTTCAAGCTTCAGGTTTTTAAGCTTCTTCCTGTACCGAACCACCTCGGGTCGGAGCGCTGATTCAGGGCCGCTGTAAAAAAATGTAGAGTTTGAAACTGGCTGGAATTGCTCGATCCAATCCGAGTAATGAAGCGCGCGCTTAAGGCCGTTTAACAACTGCGGATGCGCCCTGCACCGCTGCTCCACGAGTTCCCATAAGCTTCCCTCTCTTATCGCCTGTTTGACTTCCCTTATTTCCTGAAAAGTCACATAAAGATTATGGCGCGCCAGCAATTCTTCGCGTTTATCGCTTTTAATCAGCTCACTGGCATCATGAGATACGCATACCGGGCATGAGCAAGGAAGGTACTGGAGGTTATCAACGTGGTAAGTGCCGCGCACGGTCATATACCGCCCGTCCTTGGCATACAGGGCATACGAGGCAGAATCGAACAAATCGCAGCCCAATGCGACCGCAAGCGAGAACATCATTGGATGCCCTGCACCGAAAAGATGCACCGGTGCTGCGGGGGAGAGACCTTTTTTTGATGCCACAATGACATCCACAAGGTCGGAATACCTGTATGATTCCATAAGAGGCACAACAGCCCCAAGCGGATAGACATCAAAATCAAGCCGGCTTAACTCGTGCGCAGCTTGCTCCCGCAGGTCAGGATATGTCGAACCCTGTACCGGTGCAGCTAACAGCATGTCCTTTTTTAACCCGAGGGCTTCTTTTGCTCTCTTGTATGTGATTCCAAGCTCTTCTTCGGCGCGGGCGCGCGGGACATCGGGAGGAGTGGGTATGTCAAGCGGTACGCCGATATCCGAACCGATTTCCTGCTGGAACCCGACAATCTCTGCATTATTTACTTCCACTTCGCCGTACACCGATAACTGGTAGGAACCTGAATCGGTCATTATGGGGCCGTCAAAACCGATAAGAGAATGCAAACCCTCGCTGCGGGCGCGCTCCCTGAGTTCGGCTTTTCGGTAAATGATATAAGAATTCGTGATGATCATCTCGGCACCGAATTTTCGAAGCTCTGAAGGCTTGATGGTCTGGATATTGGGGTTGACCACAGGCATGATGGTGGGCGTTTCCACAATCCCGTGGCGGGTCTCAAGGCGCCCGATGCGGCCGGCGCAGGCTTTGTGGAGGATTTCAAAGATTGGGGGCATATTGGGCTAAGTTATGAGGCTTTAGTATATTAAAATGTGGTTAAATCGAATTAGAATCGATACAAGGTTCTTTATTCCATCGGATTAATCGCCGTAACCCAGGGCACTTTATCAAAGTCTTTGACGTTTTCCGTGTATATCCCGTTAATACCATTTTGTTTCATTGTGGCACATAAAAGCGAATCCCAATAATGGATTTTATATTTAATACCCATATCAATGGCTGTTATTAAAGAAGCCTCATCATAACTTATGACCTGCCAGTTGTTGAAATCAATAATATCTTTGACGATTTTTCTGGCGATACTAGTGGGCAAAGGATTTTCAATTTTTTTAGTTACAACAACATAAAACTCTGAAATATTCTGGAGAGCAATTGCATACGATTCTTCCTGCATCCAGCATTTCTCGATTAATGAACTGCAACTTTTTTGCTTCTCAGGCTCGCTTTTGTCTAAAGAATAAACCAGAATGTTGGTATCCACCAGGAAGAGTTCATCTTTCATGCAGCTCTTCCCTGGATTTGAATTTTAATTTTCCCATTTTGAAACCTTTATCCATAAGATTCAATTCGCTTTCTGAAATCTTTTTCTGGTTTATTTCATCAATCCATTTCTGCATGGCAGAAGTGACAGCTTTCCCAAGATAACCTTTTTTCTCGGCATAAATCTTCTGTGCAAGCGCCCTGAAACGATTTTCAATATCATCGTTCACATTAATAGTTAAAGTTCCCATAATTAATGTATTTAGATAATCTAAATATTTAAAAGTAATCATTTTGTAAATACATTATTATCCCGTTTTACAAGCAAATATTTTTTATTCTCTACACCATTATATGCTTTTATCATGCGTAATCTCAAAACATACAGCTCAAAAGGCATCCACAACTCCCTCTGGTACTGGGAAGACATAGTCTCCCCCTTCAAAGTCGCATTCAACTATATCTGTATGTCCCTTGCCCGCATTTCGCCATCCCTGCGCTTGAAGAACTTTCTTTATTCAGCCTTGGGCATAAAGGTAGGCGAGCATGTGTCGGTGGGGCTTGAAGTGAATATGGATGTGTTTTTCCCGGAACTAATTGAGATTGGGGAAAATAGCATCATCGGCTTTAATTCAACAATCCTGTGCCATGAATTCCTGGTCGGTGAGTACAGGATTGGAAATGTCATTATAGGAAAAAACGTTACAATCGGGGCAAATACCACCATTCTTCCCGGTGTCACTATCGCAGATGGCTGCGTGGTTTCGGCCCATTCTCTTGTGAACGGCGATGTCTCCGGGTTTGTGGGCGGTGTGCCTGCGCGCCCGTTAAAAAATGGAATGGAATCATGACAGGAATATTAGATTTCTTTTTTTGGTTTAAAAAAGAACGAAGAGTCAGGTTCGTTGTTTTGATTTCCTGCATCATCGGAACGCTTTTTGGTTTTTATTATTACCTCGGGCAATTTGAGATAACACCGGTCTATTTATGGTTTTTCGTGCCCGACAGCCCCTTTTTCACGTTCATGTATGTTCTGGTTTTGCTTTTTTATTCATTCGGTTTGCGTTCCAATACATTTGATGCGTTCACCTTCATCGGCCTCAATAAAGTGGGTATTTGGACGCTCTTTGTTTTATTCCTGAATTATGATTATTATTTCTCGCCAGAAACAAGGGATTTCCGCTTTGTCATCGTGTTACTTCACATTGGAATGCTTCTTGTTGCAATGACTCTTTTAAAAGAGATGAAAAAGTTAAATCTTAGCCGATACTTATTGATATTTGCCTTTTTCATGGTCTCTGATTTTTTTGATTATGTCATAGGTACGCATCCAATTATCCCTGAGGAAAATATCAAAATTGTTATGTGGGTGACTATTGCCCTCTCGATAATGACATGTTCATTAACATTTTATTATCTTGAAAAAAAATCCGAAGGAATTTAGTACAGGAAGGTCAATCTTAGTACGATGAAAGATACTATCGTTTCATTATCGCAGAAAAACAGGTATAATAAGTTCTTAAAAAACAAAATCGAAATTAGCTGCAAATGCGGTTATTCGGATAATATTACTTATTTTGAATTTTTAGCAGGAGGAGAGTTCAATTTCGGACAGCCTGTCCCTATTCTGAGCCCCTTTATATCCGAATCGGTATATGATGAAACCATTAATGTCACGCCCCTGCAACTAACAAGAAAATGCCCCGAATGCGGTAAAGAAATAATCGTGGTATTTCCTTTATCGCTTGAGAATCTCATTCCCATGCTACAATCGCAGCCGCCAGACCCCCAGATGTACGGGTGATAATCGTGGAAACCATTGAAGCGATCAAGACCCGCCGAAGCGTTCGTGGTTTCACTGAAACGGGCATAAGCGATGATGCAATTGAGGAGATTTTAGAAGCAGGGAAATGGGCGCCTTCAGGATTAAATAACCAGGCATGGCGCTTTATTATTGTGAGAAACCCTGATACAAAAACGGCTCTATCAAAACTTACCGAATATGGCCCGACCATAAAAAATGCGCCTGTGCTGATAGTGGTTTTTCTTGACAAAGACCACATGTATAATTACACCAAGGACATCCAATCTATAGGAGCCTGCATCCAGAATATGCTGCTTGCGATCCATTCGATGGGGCTCGGCGGCGTGTGGCTTGGCGAGATATTGAAAAACAAAGAGAAAGTCAATGAAGTCCTTGGAGCGCCGGAATCGTATGAATTAATGGCTGTGGTCGCTCTGGGTCATCCGGTAAATAAAACGAGGATTTCTGAGAGGAAAATTCTCGATGAACTTGTTTTCCGAGAAAAATTCGGTTCACGCTGGTAGATTTTTATTTTGGAAAATCCTATGGTTATGATGATAATTAGAATAATATATATAATGGTAAATATTATATAGTATAGGCTTCATATCCTTTTTGTTAACGATTAATTCAAATAAATCATGTCGTTAATCAGGGAGGAATTAAATGATAGTCTCACCGTATTGCGAAAAACATGATATGGCGATAAGACTCCTGACGCATTCCCATTGTGAACGAAGGCTCGATGCACAATGCGAAAGCGGCCAATGCGAGCATTTTGGCATGAGGTTTTATTCCAAGGATGGATTATAGGGTTTTTTGGATACAATATTTTCAAGAAAATTTCAAGCAAAATCTATATATTTGATAACGGTTATGTATAATTTTGTCAAAACTTAGAATTTGGAGGTTACATGACAACAAGCCTGAATTTCTTTAAACAATACCACAGCACCGTTATAAAAGCACTGGGCGAGGATGCCAAGAAGGTAAATGCAAAAGTCGGTTCGATAATGGCAGACAACTGGGCTGATAAAGCTGGAAAATTCGATAACAATGGCGAGTTCGCGCAGAGTTTTGAGAATTACCTGAAGAACCAGCTTGAATTTGCAAAACAGGTAAAAGTCAAATGTGATGACAAGAATTATTCGCTGGACATAAAAGGATGTGCCATCTGCCACGGGAATGAGATATTGAGGAAAGAAGGGGTGGCAACTGCATGTCCTATTGTGCAGGCTGCCAAGTACGCGGCTGTCAAGAAAATCGGGAGAAACGTGATAACTAAGGGTGTGGAAAAGCCGGGCGTTGTGGGTGAATGTACCATCAAGTTTGAGCTTGAGTAATAAATCACCGCAAATTAGAAAGTGTAAAAATCGTAAATCAGAACACTGATGACACGGATTAGACGGATATTCACGGATTTTTTAACGTATAAGAAAATATAAACACATATCCTATCTTGTGGCTTGATTTTGTGGTAGATTACTTCAGAAATTATAAATCAAAAATCAGGTACCCATAGGAGCAATATTATAAGTCCATTGGATACATTTGGTTTCAGAGGATATTAGATGAATAAATATCTAGTAATACAAAAAGAAAATAAATTTATCCCAATCCGAGAACTAAACCATGCAGAGTATGAAGAGTATGAGAGAGCTATCACGTGCCTCACAGATTTTTCAGGCGAACTACAACTTTTTACAATTGCATATATGAATTATAAAGACTACGAAAACATATTGAATCAATACTTCGAAGAATTTACTAATATTCCTTCGATGAGTTTTTCTCGGATTGAACGTATGAATCTGAACATAAATAGATATATAATGAACTTTCTATCATCTATCCGTAGTTACTTAGACCTCTCCGAAACTAATCTCAAAAAAAAGAATGAAAAAGATTCCCAAAGGGTTAGACTATTTGAGTGTGCTTGTAGTAATGCCTATGATAACCATTTTTCATATAGGTTCCTTTCTAAAATGAGAAACTATGCTCAACATTTTGGAATGCCAGTTGGTGAGATATCATTGCAGAAGTCTTTGATTCCAGGTTCAAACGATGTTCATCATTCCTTTAAGGTAGAGTTCGTTCGGGATGAATTGTTAAGATATGACAAATGGGGGCTTCCACTTAAAAGCGAGATTCAAAGGCTTCCTCCTACATTTGAAATTACGCCACATATTACTATAATGATGGAATGTATTGAAGCAATCAATTTTATTCTCATTAAAGATGATTTACCAGAGATGATTAAAAGTGCAGAATATGTGAAACATTTAATAACCGAAATAAAAGACAGTTCAGGCATTCCTTATATTTATACATATGAAAAACTAAATGGCAAAGAGGTAAGAATACATTTAGAACATATACCTTTTCACTTAGTTGGAATAATTGATGATATACGAGATAAAAATAATCGATTTGTTTAATAATCACTAAAAAATATTATGTATAAAGAAAAGCCAAAACTATCAGAGGCTACAGTAAAGAGAATGAAGGGTATGGGTTTAGAACCAGATGAGATGAGCGAAGAACAACTTGAAGCCATTGAATCTTTAGAAAAACCAGAAAAAAGTCATTGGTTGGCAAAACCATTTGCCTATATTGGCGGTTTTCTAGAACTTATAGCATTATTTTCTCTTTTGACTGCAGATTGGGGTGCAGTTATAGGGTTTGGTATTATTGGTTTGATATTAACATACATTGGATACAGAATCCAAAGACGAATTACTGCTAAGAAATTTATTCAAGCAAGCTTGAAAAAAGATACGGAAAAACAAGAACCAAAAGAGGGAAATTTATGGGACTTTTCAATTTTTTAAAATACAACAATATAGAAAAAGCATTGTTAAATGATTATTCACAAAGGTTGAGTAAGATGGGTCTATCTTCCACCGAAACTAAAAGAATATGTTTAGTCATAGGTATGCCGCATCTACCGAACGACAGTATGGAGGGTATATCTTCTGCCGAAGCTAAAAAAATGACTGAGGATATGCTTGACAAAGCTATCGAAGAATCAAAAAAAGGAGGGACTTATTATATACCTCAAAATTTAGGAGATATTATTTTGGGGGATGCTGGAAGTGATAACCAAACAATTAAAAAAATAGCTGAAAGTATAAGGCAAAAACTTCCTGAGATAAAAAAAGAAGGAGTCATGGAGGAAGATGTTAGATGGTGGTGGAATCTAAACGACATTGAAAGACGCCTAATATTGAAACAAGAAAATATTGTGAAGATGGGGCTTTTTATCTCAGAGCTTGAAAAAAGCAATGAATCATCTAAAGAAAAGGCGGGGGCTAAGGCGGCTGAAAAAGTAAGAAAATTTCACCCAATATATGACCCAATATATGGCGAGCCTGATGACACCAACCATACAACTGATGATGATAAGCCACTGCCTTGCGAGCTAAAAAATAGGATAAATATTTATATCGAAAAAAGAGCAAGGGACAATTCAGAAAAATACAAAAATGAAATTGAAGAATCATCTACCTTTAACGCTTTAATTCGCAAAGAAATAAAAGCTGGGAATTTATAACTATGCAAAACAAAGAAAGAAAAATAGGAGACAAACCGCAGTTGTTAAAAACCTCTGGAGGATTTCCAACTTTATCGCGGGATGAAACGCTTGTTGAAGATAAGGTACGTGAATTTGTAAAATGGTTTGTCAAAAACGACCCATTCGCAAATGATGTTTCCAGTAGAAGCCCAAACATTGTTTTTGAAGCTGGTTACGCTCCGTTTGTCCCATTGGGGTACAATCCGTCAAAAGATAGAAAATTTGATAATTTGACGGATTGGTTTGTTGCAAAGTTAGTACAAGACATTAAAAATTTGAGGGGAGCTTCAAAAACAGATTTTAAGGATTTTTTAGACAAGCTCGGCGACGCTGGAAGTAAAACTCTTATAACTTCTGGCGAAATTGCTTATAAGTACAATTTGAATTTTAAAAAATTTGTTTATGAAAAAGAAATACAAAAAATTCCTGCTGGAAAAGAACGAGAACTATTCAAACAAAATTTTATGGACGATGATATTTTAGGAGCTGAATTGAGAATTTTGGGTTGGCTTTATCATGAATGGTTTGGAGATTGGTATAAGGTTCCTGAAAGATAAAAGGCGACTAAATTCGGCGGCGAAAGCGATTAAATCAGGAAATCTTTATTTTTTTAATCCGTGCAAATCTGTGTAATCCGCGCAATCCGTGTTCCATCACAACTAATCGGCGCCTATGGCTTTCCCATTGCAATCTATGAACCGCAATTCATAGCCTACTCTGCGTGAATTAAACCCCTATTCGTTCAAGCAATGGGTCTTTTGCCCCAACCATATCAAAAGCACGCTTCCGCCTGAGGCACGACTCGCATACGCCACATGGTTTTTCCTTGCCCTCATAGCATGACCATGACCATTCAAGAGGCGCATCAATTTCCAGTCCACGCCTGACGATATCGGCTTTATTCATGGAAATAAGCGGCGTATAGACAGTCGGGTGCGTCAGCGTACCGAATTTAAGCATTTCGTTGAAATGCTCAACGAATTCAGGTGTATTATCAGGGAAAGTTGCAGCTTCTTCGGCGTCAAATCCCGTAACAATAAGGTCATATTTATAGTTCTCAGCAAGCGCTGCCCCTATTGAAAGAAAGACAACATTGCGGGCAGGAACCCAGACTTCTTCAGCGCTTTTTTGTGTAATTTCTTTATCATCAAGTTCATGCCCCGATATTTTCGGCATCACCCCGCCGCCTGTAAGCGCGCCGCGAAAAGTGCCGTACCATGGTAAAGATATTATAATGTGGCCAACCCTGAACCGCTTGCAGATGGTTTTTGCAAAAGCAATCTCTTTTTCGTGAGCCCTCTGCCCGTAATCAAATGTCACGCAAACCACTTCGTCGCACCTGTTAAAAGCTTCCTTGAAAGCAACCGTTGAATCAAGACCAGATGAAAGCAAAACAATGGATTTCATAATGACTATTGATTTTTAAGCAGTAAATATTTATCGTTTGGCGCTTATTAATTGCCGATGCGACCCACAATAGATGAATACTTCATGGAGATAGCGACCATAGTTGCAAAACGCTCCACCTGCCTCCGGAACCAGGTCGGCGCCGTCATCGTGAAAGATAAAAGGATACTTTCCACGGGTTATAACGGCGCTCCTAGAAACCTTGAACACTGCCTTGATATCGGATGCATAAGGCAGCAAAATAATATTGCTTCGGGGACGCGGCATGAACTCTGCCGCGCAGTTCACGCAGAACAGAACGCCATTATACAGGCTGCACTTCATGGCGTGAGTATCGAGAATGCAACTGTCTATTGCACCCACCAGCCCTGTATCCTGTGCGCAAAGATGCTTATCAATGCCAGGATTGAAAAAGTGGTATTCGGGGTAGTTTATCCTGATAAGGAAGCCCTGAACTTTTTTGACAAGGCAGGCGTGAAAGTCGAGCAATTAGGGAGCTCTTGAAATATATGTTCGAACTGATTGCAATAATAACCGGATACATTCTCAAAGCAACGTGGTTGATGCTTCCGGCTTATATTGCAAATCCCACAGCCGTCGTATTCGGGGGCGGGACACCCATAGATTTTGGGAAGAACTGGAAGGACGGGCGAAGAATATTGGGTGACGGAAAGACTTATCGGGGACTTATCGGGGGGACAGTATGCGGCATTATTATCGGACTTATCCAGATGCAGGTGCAGCCTCAATTTTCACTTGGGGCATTTACTCTCAGCGCGGTAGTTGCCCTTTCGTTCGGCGCATTGCTTGGTGATATCGTAAAGAGTTTTTTTAAACGCCGACTGGGATTAGCCCGGGGAGACCAATTGCCGCTTGTTGACCAACTGGATTTTGTGGCAGGAGCATGGATTCTGGCGTACATTGTAGACCCGAAATGGTTTACTGGTAACTTTACTTTCTGGATAATAATTACGGTCATCATTTTCACCCCGATTCTCCATCGCCTGACCAATATAATCGGGTATTATCTTAAACTAAAAAAGGAGCCATGGTAATGCTTGCAGAAGCTTTGAAAGAATGCGGGGCTATAAAATTCGGTGATTTTACTCTTGCCTCGGGAAAGAAGAGCAGGTATTATGTCGATATAAAAAAAGCAAGCACAAACCCGCGAATTTTAAAAATCATAGCGCACGAAATAAAGGAAAAAATAAGCTCACATTCCATATCTGCGGATTATATAGGCTGCGTTGCTCTCGGGGGAGTGCCCATAGCCGTCGCCGTATCGCTGGAAACGGGATTGCCCCTGATAATTATCAGGAAAGAAGTGAAAGAATATGGTACCAAGGGACAAATCGTGGGCGAATTCAGGCCTGGTGAATCGGTTTTAATGGTCGAGGACGTTGCCACGACGGGCGGTTCTGTCCTGAAAGCGATAGAAATGTTGCGGGGTGAAGGGGTGGTGGTTCGGTATGTTATCGTGGTGGTTGACCGCGAGGAGGGGGCGCTTGCTGCTCTTTCGAAAGCAGGTGTCGAACTCATACCGCTTGTGAGTGCAAGTGAACTGCTGGAATCTTAATACGAATACCTCTCCTCCTTCCACGGGTCTGCGCTGTTGCTGTACCCGCGCTGCTCCCAGTAACCAAGCTCCTGCTTCTCGGTGAATACAACCCTCCTTACCCATTTGGCGCACTTGTAAGCATATTTTTTGGGGACAACGAGGCGAAGCGGTCCGCCGTGAATGGGTTCAAGCGGTTTTCCTTCAAAAGCGTAAGCAAAAAGCACATCCGGCTCCATAAGCTCCGCGAGCGGCAGGGTTGTAGTGTAGCCGCCGTCAGCCTCAATGGTCGCAAACCTGGCATTACTTTTGGGCATGACGAGCTTTGCAACATCGCTGAAACGTACGCCTTCCCATTTATTATCAAACCTGCTCCATCCGGTCACGCAATGAAAATCACTCACATCAATCGTCCTTTCAAGCGTCAGGAATTCATCATACGAAAGCGTTACCGGATTTTCTACAAGACCTTCAACACAAAAATCCCATGTTCCTTTGTCAAATTCAGGCACTTTTCCGAAGTGGAGGACAGGGAAATTTGAAGTTAAACGCTGGTTTGGGGGAAGACGCTGCATGAATTAATCCACTTATTATTATCAATATTAAGATTATCGCATATCTGCAAACAGAAGTATATTTATATTTACCCAAAGCTACTATCTCTCATGGATGTCGTTTATACGCTTCATGCCGAAGAAAAAATAGCGGAAAGAAAGATTTCAAAGGCAACAATTGAGCGTTCGCTCAAAAATCCTGACACCGTTCTGGAAGCCGCATTTGGAAAGCAGATTGCGCATAAGCTTATAAGAAACAAACTCCTAAGAATAGTATACACGCAGCGGAGTGAAAAATACGTTGTAATAACCGCATATTTCACAGAACCGGAAAGATACTAAGTGATATTATGAAAATAACATACGACCCTGATGCAGATGCCATGAACATAGAATTTCAGAAAGGAAAATACCATATCAGCAAAGAAATAGCTGAGGG
>CABMII010000069.1 GCA_902386255.1 uncultured archaeon | reverse complement strand
TCCCGTGATGAATGCGAAAAAATAGCAAGAGAGATATCCATTGCTACTGGCATTAAGGATTACAGCATTCTTTTCAGCGAACGGGAATTTAAGAAAACCGGTGTAAGGCTATGAAAGATTTTTTACCTCTGATGCTTGATTTGAGTGGAAAAGCAGTGGTAATTTTCGGAGGCGGCCATGTTGGAGAGCGAAAAGCAGCGCTTTTTTGCGAGCATGCGCATGTAATAGTCGTGAGCAAAGAGTTCACACCCCGTTTGATAGAGCTTTCCGAAAAAGGAAAAATAAACCTGATAAAAGCTGACCTTTCAGAAACCGGGATATCCGAATTTCTTAAAAATGCATTTATTGTGATTCCTGCTACAAATGATGCGATTTTAAATGAAAAGATAGCAGAGCTTGCAGGTAAAATCGGGATACTTATTGACCGTGTGGATGGACTTGGGGATATCATTGTCCCTTCCGTAATAAAGCGGGGAGATATTGTCATCGGGATATCGACGCATGGACAGAGCCCTGCGCTTTCAAAATATATTCGTGAAAGGATAGAAGAGGCCATAACACCAGGATTTGCAGAGATGTCAAAGCTTCAGAACGAGCTTCGGGAAGTACTTAAAACACGCGTGGAAGACCAGAAAAAGCGGAGAAAGATTTTATGGAGTATCATCAATGATTATGAGGTTTGGACAGCCCTTGGCGAATCTTATGACAAAGCATATATGTTAGCTTCAAAACATATAGACAGGAACATTAATGACTGAAATATCAAGCATGCTAATCACGCATACCAAGGCGACCATTGATGAGATGGAGGGTGCCTGGCACGGTGGCATAGACCAGCTTTTAGTGCGTCTTAAATCTCATGAACTCGTTGAAGAATGCGCTGTTCTGAAAACGTGCAACCGTGTTGAAGTATATGTAGTTTCACCAAAAGGAAGCAAGGTGCTGTTTGAATTTGCAAAACACATGAAAGTCTCATCACGGATTATCGATTTTCTTGACCATGAGGAGACTCTCCGCCATCTTCTGCGCCTGACTTGCGGCCTCGAATCCATGATAGTTGGAGAAGACCAGATTCTCGGGCAGGTGAAAGAATTATTCCTGATGGCAAAAAAAGCCCAAGCTGTAGGAAAAACACTGGATACGGCTTTTAACAAGGCGATACAGGTAGGAAAACGCGTAAGAAGTGAAACCGGCATCAATAAAGGGTCGGTATCCATCGGTTCTGCAGCTGTGGAACTTGCTGAGGATGAGCTTGGCGGGCTGGACGGGAAGACAGTTATGGTAATAGGCGCGGGTGAAATGGGCACGCTTGTGGCAAGGGCGCTTGCTAATAAGAATATCAAGGTAATTTACGTCGCGAACAGGACTTTTGATAAAGCTGAGACTTTGGCCTGTGAATTAAATGGCAAGGCTGTGAAGTATGATTCAATGGAACAATACATTCCGAAATCTGATGTGGTTATAAGCGCAACAAAAGCGCCGCATTATGTTTTGACGTATGAGATTATATCCCGCATAATGGATGAAGAAAAACAAAAACTAATGCTCATCGACATCGGAAACCCGCGGAATATCGAAAGCAGTGTCGGTGATATTTCTGGGGTAAGCCTGTATAACATCGACAGCTTAAGAAGCATCAGCGAGGCAAACCTTGAAAGACGAAGAGAGGAAGCCAAAAAAGCCGAGCTGATTATCGAAGAAGAACTTGCGATGCTCAAGAAGCAGTATAAGCGCCAGCAGGCTGATAATATTATCTCGTCCCTTTATTCAATGGTTGAAAAAATAAGGGAAAAGGAGCGCGAGGAAGCGGTGAATAAGCTGAGTGCGAGGCATACGATAGGCGACATAGAGCGCGAGGTTCTGGATGACATGACACATTCTTTTGCCAACCAGATACTTGCGGAGCCTACGAAGATTCTCAGGAACGCGGCGGAGCATGACGATGAGCGATTCCTGGATACGGTGGCGGAATTGTTTAAGTTGAATGGGGAGAAGGGAAAGAAGTAAATTTTTGTAAATGCCTTTTTAAACCTCAACCTTTTCCATGTCTCCTTATGTAAACCCAAACCTATTGCGCAATCAAGCCGCCGTCCACAACCATGGGATGACCTGTGACAAATGAAGCAGCATCCGAGCACAGCCACACCACAGATTCAGCAATCTCCTCAGGCGTGCCCATCCGTCCTACCGGCTCCATCGCCGCATACTGCGCCTCAGCCTCAGGATTGCCGCTTGTTAACCGTTCTACCATCGGGGTGCGGATTACACCGGGACAGACTGCATTGACGCGGATACCAGCCTTTGCATACTCAAGCGCCGCAACTTTTGTAAGCTGTATTATGCCGCCTTTGGATGCACAGTAAGCTGGCATTTCCTGGAACCCGACCAGGGCTGCCACGGATGCCATATTAACAATAGACCCACCGCCCTGATTCCTCATTACGGGAATCTCGTACTTCATGCACAGCCATACGCCCTTGAGATTGATATTGATAACGCGGTCCCAGTTCTCCTCTGTACAGTCTGCGGTCTGGGCCATAATCCCCTCGATACCGGCGTTGTTGATTGCACAGTCCAGCCTGCCGTAGGTATCGACCGCCTTTTTGACCAGCGCCTCGACGTCGTCAGTCCTTGATACATCAGTCTTAACGAAGATAGATTCACCGCCAGCTTCCTTTATCATCTGCACCGTTTCCTCCCCGCCTCTCACCCCGACATCTGCCACGACTACCTTTGCCCCTTCCCTGGCAAATGCCAGCGCACAAGCCCTGCCGATCCCGGAACCTCCGCCCGTTACCAGTACGACTTTGTTCTCTAACCCTAGAAGCATTTTAATCCCTCCTCAGTCGTGAAATACTCTTTCTGGTTATGCTGCTCAAAATTTTCCATGTGATTACCCCCTATTCTTAATGATTAGTATCAAAGGGACTTATAATTTTCCGGTGAACTTTTGAACCGCAAGTACCTTTTTAAACCCCGCCCATTATTATAATCCCACATGCACATCCCCGAACTACTCGCACCGGTCGGCAGCAAGGAAGCCCTCATCGCAGCCATCGAGAATGGAGCCGATGCTGTATATTTCGGAGGAAAGCTCTTCAGCGCCAGGCAATATGCCTCGAACTTCACACGCGAGGAGCTTGAATGGGCAATCGACTACGCACATAAACGAAGCGTAAAAGCATACGTAACGGTGAACACGCTCGTCAAAGATTCCGAGCTTGAAGAAGCCTCTGATTATCTCCAATTCCTCTGCAATGCCGGCGCTGACGCGGTCATTGTGCAAGATATGGGCATCCTTCGCTTAGTGCGGGAGCAGATGCCAGAACTTCCGGTCCATGCCAGCACACAGATGACAATTCATAACGTGGAGGGAGTGAAGTTCTTGCAGGAGATGGGAGTAAAACGGGTGGTACTCGCCCGTGAACTCTCGCTTGATGAAATCCACAGGATAAAATCCCAGACCGGCATAGAGGTTGAAACCTTCATCCATGGCGCCCTGTGTTTTTCGTATTCAGGCCAGTGCCTTTTGAGCAGCATGATAGGAGGAAGAAGCGGGAATCGCGGATACTGCGCCCAGCCGTGCCGGAAAAAATACAGGATGAAAGGAATTGATGGTTATCTCCTCAGCCCGAAAGACCTCAATATGAGCGAACATATCGGTTCCCTTGTAGAAGCTGGCATCGACTCTTTCAAGATCGAGGGACGGATGAAGCGGCATGAATACGTTGCCGGCGTTGTGCGGGTTTACCGGAAACTTATCGATAGGTATTTTGAAGCGCCGCAAGACTTTCGGGTAACGGAAGACGAAAAGCACACGCTGCTGCAGTTGTTCAATCGCGGATTTACAACCGGATATTTCTTTGGGAATCCGGGAAGCCGGCTTATGAGCCGCAAATACCCGTATAATATCGGTACAGAGCTTGGCACAGTAGTTGATTATGAACCTTTGAAAAAATTTGTATCAATAAAGCTTAATGCGCCTTTGAGAATAGGGGACGGCATCGGCATAGGGGAAGCCGGGGTTATTGTAAGAAAAATATCTGTGGGCAATCGAATGGTGAATTCGGCAAGCTCAGGTTCCACGGTCAGGATACCATTTGAGAGTGAGGTTGCAAGAGGCGATGCCGTTTTCAAGACATATGACAGCGGGCTTATGACGGCGCTTGAGACAGGAAATCTCAAAAAAATCCCAATAAAAATTACAATAAAAGCAAGAATCGGGGAGCCAGTCGAACTTTGTGTTAATGACGGAGAAAATGAAATTGCGGTTCAGGGAGGGATTGTGAGCCAGGCGGAAAGAAAGCCAATTTCCAGGCAATCTATAGCTGAACAATTGACAAAGCTGGGGAGCACTTTTTTTGAGGCTAAGGAAATTACATTTGACATTGATGAGAACATTTTCATTCCTGTGTCTGAACTGAATGAGCTTCGCCGCAATGCGGTTGCTGAGCTTGGGACAGAACGGGCGCAGAAATGGAAACGGCGGTGCGGAAAACCGGAAATAGGTGCTGAAAAAAGAAATACAGAACCTAAACCTCTTCTATCAGTGAATACCGCTTCTGTTGAAGGTCTTGAGGCTGCTGTTGACAGCGGCGCCGATGTTGTTTATTTTGGCGGGGAAACGTTCGGGAAAACACTTGAAAAAGAGGATTACAGCTATGCCATAGAATACGGAAGGGAAAAGGAAACAAGCGTTTTTGTAAGTACGCCACGGATAGTTAAAGAAATCGGGAATCTTACTAATCTGAACCCCGACGGATACCTTGTTGCAAATTTAGGGGTTTTGTATCATCTTCATAAACAAGATATGAATAAGCCAATAGTTATCGATTATCCTTTCAATGTTTTCAATAGGCTGACGATGGACTACCTCCTGGACTACAGCCAGAGAGTAACATTATCGCCAGAACTTACCCTGCAGGAAATAAAAAACCTGACGCCTTTTGGCCAGACTGAGTGCATCGTTCACGGTTTTTTCCCGTTGATGGTTTCCGAACATGGTCTTGTGAGCAGTCTTTTTTCAAGCGGCAGGGATTCTGACTTTTTATTAAAAGATGAAAAAGGCTTTTCATTCCCTATAAGAACCGATACCCAAAATCGCACTTATGTGATGAACTCACGGGAACTGTGCATGATTGAACATGTTCCCGATATCGTAAAAGCAGGTGTTGGCTGTCTTCGGATTGAAGCAAAAACCTATGATAAACATAAGACAGGAGAAATAACGAGGGCGTACAGGGAGGCTATGAATAAAAGGATGGGGAGAAGTTGCGAAGGGGAATATACTACGGGGCATTATTTCAGGGGGGTGGCGTGAAAGATAAAATTACAAATGCTTTTGGGCGAAAGCATCTAGTTGATATGAAACTTGGTAAAAATCATCCCATATATTTAGACACATTATTGATAAACGAGGTAAAATTATGAATAGGGAAATAAACAAAAAAGCAAAGCTAGAGCCAGTATATTTGCCATCGAACGAGCCCTACTTAGGTAGGGAATCGGTTTTTCATTCAGGTTATCGTATCTTGCTTGGAGGCAAATGCAGATGTTGCCACTTATACGCATCAAAATGAATTATCAGAGCTTCAAAAAGCGGCTTGCCAGGTCATTCCTCAGGGAATAAACCTTGCTCTCACCCTTCGAGAACTCGTTCGACAAGGTTATCTTTTCGGCGCATTAGTGCTCATGCGACCGCTGATTGAGCGTGCTGCTATCATCTCGTATCTTTATGCCCATCCCGATGAAGTTCATGTTTGGCAAAATGGTTGGCAGTTTCGCGAAAGACCAAGTCTCACGAAGATGCTTGAAACCATGAACGGTAGTGTTGATATTAAAATAGCCAAGCAAATAAGTGAAACTTTCGGTCATATTGTGCACGGCGACCCTCTGGGTTCCCAATGGAACTTAGTTCATCTTAGTGATGGTGGATTAGGTTACTCTGTCGGAAAAGTCATTAATGATACAGAGTTATGTGATTGTATTTGTCTTCAGTCTTACAGTTACCTGGTTGTATTGATGGGCATGATGGCAGCCTGCTTTCCTGAAGTTACAGGGGTATAGTACCTATCAATTGAAGCTAACACCTGAAATATAGCGAACCCTGAGGTATATAAGAATGAGAAAAAATAACAGCATGATAAAAATGAGCGGCAACACAAGAGAGACAGCAGAAGGTGTTGTTGTTGGATAGATTACAATGCTATAATCCTGAAACATTGTGAAGCAGGTAACCAAAACATATATATCATTAATAATCATTAAGAATCTGGAGAACTAATGCCAATAGGTGTATACATCTGCCACTGCGGGTCGAACATAGCGGGTACTATAGACGTTGAAGATGTCATGAAACACGCCGGGCAACTAAAGGACGTTGCCATAGCGCGCGACATACCCTTTGGATGCAGCGATGCAGGGCAGGAACAAGTGAAAAAAGACATAGCAGAGTACAAGCTTGACCGCATCGTTGTAGCTGCATGCTCGCCGCGCCTCCATGAGGTCACGTTCAGGCGCGTGCTTGAGCAGTCAGGTCTCAATCCTCATCTTCTTGAAATGGTTAATATCAGGGAGCAGGGCTCCTGGGTGCACTCCGGCAGTGGAAGCCTGGCAACCCAGAAGGCAAAAGACCTCGTGGCTATGGGCGTTGCAAAGGTTGCGCTGCTTTCCCCGCTCGATAAGAAAACCGTGCCTGCGAATAAGGATGTCCTTGTAATCGGAGCAGGAGTAGCTGGAATAGAAGCGGCGCTTTCCCTTGCGGATATCGGAGTTAAAGTGTGCCTTGTGGAAAAGGAACCGACGATAGGCGGGAAAATGGCTCTGATGAACGAGGTTTTCCCGACAAATGATTGCTCGCTTTGCGTTCTTGCCCCGAAGATGTCTGATGTGCAGAACCATCCCAATATCACTCTCTATACCTATTCTGAAATAACAAAGATTGAAGGAAGAGCAGGAAATTTTAAGATAACAGGTATCAAAAAACCGCGATACATCGATGAGAAAAAATGCAAAGGCTGCATAGACATCTGCGCCCGCGTCTGCCCCATCGACGTGCCCAACCAGTTTGATTACGGGATAGGAGCAAGAAAATCCGTCTATATTCCTTTTGCGCAGGCTGTGCCGCTTGTGGCGTGCATCGATGAACATTGCGTGGGATGCGACCTGTGCAGGCTCGCATGTCCGGCAGAGGCGGTTGATTTTAACCAGAAACCGCAGGTGTTTGAGTTTAACGTGGGCGCAATAATAGTTGCAACAGGCTACCAGCCGTTTGATGCTAAACGCAAGGAAGAATACGGGTACGGGCGATACAAAAACGTTATAACCAGCCTTGAACTTGAACGGATGCTGAGCGCGGCAGGCCCAACCTTCGGAAGGGTTGTGTCGCCATCTACAGGCAAAAACGTAAAGAGCGCTGCATTCATCCTGTGCGTGGGCTCCCGCGATGAGCAGGTTGGCAACCCTTATTGTTCGAAGGTATGCTGCATGGCTTCTATAAAGAATGCCGTAAAGATAGCCGAAAAATATCCTGATGCAAAAGTCACGGTTCACTACATCGATATAAGGGCAGGCGGCGAGATGTACGAAGAATATTATAAGCGCGCGCAGGAAATGGGGGTATCATTCATACGCGGGCGTGTGGCAGAGGTTGAAGAATCGGATGGAAAAACAATAATCCATTACGAGGATACGCTTTCGGGTGAGAAATGCCAGGAAGTATACGATCTTGTGGTGCTTGCAATCGGAATGGAGGCGAATAAGGATGCAGAGCCGATGGGTAAGATGTTAAATCTCTCCACGCGTCCTGACCGCTTCTTCCAGAGCGCCCACCCCAAGATGCGGCCGGTCGATACTCACACAAAAGGCGTCTTTATCGCAGGATGCGCTGGAGGCCCGAAGGAAATACAGGTTTCAATCGAACAGGGAAGCGCTGCTGCTGCAAAAGCAGAGAGCCTGTTGCACAGGGGTGAAATCGAGATTGAGCCAATGAGCGCCTACGTACTGCCAGAACTCTGCGATGGGTGCCGGATTTGCGAAAGCGTCTGCGAACTGGGACGGATAAAGGTAATAAAAGGAAAAGCAGTTGTTGACGAGGTGGCATGCAGGGGTTGCGGCTCGTGCAGTGCGGCATGTCCCACTGGCGCAGTACAGCTTAAAAGCTATACAGATGACCAGATTATGGCGCAAATCAGGGAAGCGACACGCGAGATAAATGAATTCCCGCTCGTCATCGGCTTCCTGTGCCACTGGTGCAGTTATGCCGCCGCTGATCTTGCGGGTTCCATGCGGCTCCAGTACCCTACGAACTTGCGAAATATCAGGGTACTGTGCGCCGGGAGAGTAAATCCTTCCTTTGTGCTCGAAGCGCTGCGCAGGGGAGCGGACGGTGTTCTCGTGGCAGGGTGCAGGTTCGGGGAATGCCACTATACCATAGGCAATTACTGCGCTTCCCAGAGGATGAATGTGCTTTCGAAATTACTTGTTGACCTGGGTTTTGATGAGCGCCGCCTCAGGGTTGAGTGGATAGCCGCAAGCGAAGGGGAAAAGTTTGCAGGGATAGTAAAGGACTTTGTCGGGCAGCTAAAGGATATCGGTCCAATCGGTAACGAGCTTAAGCGGTGATAGGGTGAGCGAAGAAAAACTTGAAATCGCAGTGAACAGTGAGGTAAAGGGCACGCATTTCCTGTTCACCCAGAAGACCGCAAAGTCAAAAAAGCTCCTTGATTACGACTATAAACGCTGCAACGGCTGCGGTATATGCATCGAAGTCTGCCCCAAAAAGGCAATCGAAGCCGGCCCGTTGATAGAAATTGCCACAGGACTGGATGCGCCGCCTGTTATCATAGACCACACAAAATGTTCGTTTTGCGGCATGTGCGCTGCATTCTGCCCTGTCAAATCCATCAGGATGATGGTGAACGATAAGGATATTCTTGATATTCCTGAGTTCCCGCATCTTGATTCAAGCGTGGTTTTTAACGACAAGTGCCTCCCCTGCCTGATATGCAAGAAGTCGTGCCCCGAAGAAGCTATCAGCGTAGAGCTTACTTTTCCTAAAAAGGAGGCTCTGGCTCCGTTTAAGGCAGATAAGCGTGGTGAAATCACAGTGGACATGGAGAAATGCACTCTTTGCGGCGCCTGCGCAGAGCTTTGCCCTGCATTCGTCTTGGTTGAGAAAAAGCCAAAGGCCGATGACCTCATGCCTTTTGATGACCTGCTCGTCGATAAGACAAAATGCGACTACTGCGGCATTTGCGTCCCGTTCTGTCCAGAGGATGCGATAAAACTAAAGGGCGATTTTGATGCAGAGGAAATAAAAAAGATTGCTCCGAAACTTGCGGGAAGTATCAGAGTAGATGATAACAAATGCACGCGGTGCGGCTGGTGCGAAGCGGTCTGCCCGTATGATGCCGCAGAGGTTACAAAACCGTTTGAAGGCGAGATTTCACTTATTGATGCAAAACTCAAAGGCTGTGACCCTGTGGGTTGCCATGGATGTTTCAATGTCTGCCCGTCAAAGGCATGGATAATACCTGCTGATAAAAAAATCGATGTGGTGCGGGATTTCTGTACCTATTGCGGCGCATGCGAGAAAGCGTGCCACGTCAAAGCTATCGGGGTGAAAAGGATAAAGGCGAAGCATACGCCTGTTATTGATACGGCGTGGGCAAACGATTGGAAAAAAGCGATAGCATGCCTGACCATGGAAGAGCGAAAAAGACCTGATGTATCGGGCACGCTGCATGTGGAAAAAGCGGAAAAGAAGAATGAGCAGGCGTTCGTTAGACCGGAAGTCAATCCCGATTTCAGGAAGCTGGTTGACGAAAGGATTAGAAAGTTATTTTCGCTTTTGGATGATAAAAAGGTAAGACGCAACTGGGAGAAAAAAGAACCTGTGAATGCGGCACAGGAAATAAAGAAGCGGCTCACTAAATGATGCTAAGATCTTTCGCCGGCTGTCTTGAAAGCGGCGCCTGTTATAAGGAATAGAGAGCTAGGTAACGTGAGCAATCCTATGCTGAACATCGCAAGTATCGAAAAAGCGAGGACGAAAAGGCTTCCAGCCCATGCCAGAAGCGTGCTTCGATAACATCCAAATGCAGCTACGGCAGCACTAATAACAAATATCAGGGGAAAGGGGTTGAACGCTCCCGTCCTTACTGTTTCCGTGACAATAGTTCTGCTGCCATTAGCGTATTCTGTCTCTGTAACGCTTGTTCCGGGAATTCCTGCAAAAAACAAATAAAGCGTGGGAGCAGCTACAAGGATTAATCCCAGCAAGCCGTAGAGCCTGGGATTGCGCCAGAGCGGTGTTGTCATACAATTATTCATGTTGTCATTTAACCGTACACGATGAAATTAACGCTATTGCTCGTTCCGTTTTGGTTGACCACAAATACAGGATATGTTTGATTTGGTTTAAAATTAAGACCTATTGCCGGACATGCCGTTACCGGGGTTGTTTCGGGCAGAGGAAACGCGCATGCACCTAACCCTTCAGGTATTACGAATTCAATAGTCCTGCCGTCATAGGATATAAGGTTGTTAATGTAACCGACTTTGAAGGTCTCATTGCTACCCTCCGGTTCCAACCTGAAGGCAACGTTATTATCCCTCGAAGTAAAACCTGTACCTGTGATAACTACTTTTGTTCCGATCGTTCCCGAATCGGGTTGAATTGCTGAAATATCTGGAGTGCCTGCATGCAATGGCGCGGTATGATTAATTATGGACGAAACAGGCGTTTCGTAAGGTGTGGATTCTATTAATTTGCTTGATGTGTGTGGCTCAATAGATACTGTACTCACAGTATTTACCGCAAATAGACCGGCTATCAAAATTATGACAATAACCACCAATGCCAGCAAGGCAATGATAATGAGCTTATCGTTTTGCATCTCCGCTTTTTTAATGAGGAAATAATAAATCAGGGCCCCGATAAACCCTGTAAAAATTATCACCAGAACCCAGATAAGCTTGGCATTATTTCCAACGGCTGCGAACTTATCATCTGGTCTCTTCAGGCAATCTATCAGCATCCAGAGCCAGAAGACAAACAATAATGCGGCAGCAATGATTAAAATTACCCCGATTCCTATTCCAACAAAGCCTATCAATTTACTACCTCTTATCATTTAGATTCCGGCAGACCTTATATATTTTTGTGGACATGTTCAAACACTTCTGACATTCCAATCATTAGTCCGGTATCCTCACTTCCGAGCTTACCACCTGATCCATCCACCTTGCTGTTACAACCACTTTATACCTGTCTCCTACCTTGCCTTTTATCACTATGGGGGACATTATATATTTTTCAGTCGAAGGCTCACCTTTTGAAAGTTCAATGACTACGATAGGTGCAAATGTTTCGATATTTGTGGTTATTCTCGCCCCTGTTACCGGGTCGGAGGAGCTATTGCGGTACTCCCAAACCACAAGGGGTTCATCAGAGGTCCAATAATCAGATTTTAAAGAATATCCCTTTGTAATTGTCGAAACTGTAGCATTTGTTAATTCATTTATTACGGAGATATTGACCATAATACCCGGTGCATAGCCTCTTCCTCTGAGTTCTAAATAACCATAAACGGTATATATGTCACTGGTTCCATTTGTGCTTTCATAAGGCGAAAGAAGCAAGTCAATTTTCGCTTTTGGGACATTGATTTCTATTGCTCTGGAAGCTGCAAGTTTTCCTTGCCGGTATATTTCTACCACGACGTTTTGTATGCCCGGTACTTGATACCCTATGCTAACAATTATGCTGTTAATGCCGGGTTTTAATAAGACTTCTTTCCGGGGTTGGTCTATGGTGTTGGAGGAGATATAATCGGACATATTACTCAAATTTCCATATGCCAGAATTGTGAATCCCTTTAGGCTTTCTCCTTTTTCGTTCACAAACGCATTTTTCACGTTTATGCTCACGTTTACATCGTCTGATGCATTATTTTGAAGGTTGACGCTCAGCTCGCTCAACTGTCCTATCACGAGTTCTTTGGGTGCGTCTATGTTTACAATGCTGACATCCGATGGGGTAAAATACCAGAATAACACTGCTGCTGACAACAAAACTGCCGCTACTACTGTTCCTCCTATCATTTTATTTCTCATTCTTCTCACCCCGCAATTTGTCAGCAAGCGCAACCTTATTGGTCAATCCGTACTGCTTTTTAACCAGCAAGCCTCTCTTTTCAAGGTCAGTAAGCATCCTTGAGACCTTTGCTTTTGAGAAATTAAGCGATAGCACAAGTTCATTCTGCAGCATTTCACCGTCATGGTTAGCGATTTCTTTAACCAGCTTCTTCTCATCGCCTTCCAGCGCTGTTAAGACCGCATCGATTAATTGCGAATCATCTTCAACATGCTCCACGGCAGCAACATCATCTGTGTGGGAGATAGGGTTTCCCACAGGTTTTCCTTCCATAATCATATTTTCAACCTCGTTTCTTCCTGTTACAAATAACATTGTAAGAATATACGAGAGCATCATGCCGCCAACTGCTGAGCCGACAACAAGAACGTATGCATCGTTCTTGGTATAGGTGTAGGGAAGTTCAAGGATTTTGAAAGAACCATCGTTTATCTGGATTATCGATGGCTTGGTGGCAAGCAGCATGCTTGTGACGATTACGCCTGCTATCGCAAGCACCGCGCCTGCGAGTATCGTTGTTCCTGTTTTCCTTGATATCATCGAAATCCACGACTTTAAGTCAACTATTACATGATTGCTTCTAATATTTATAGCGCATATTTTTGCGCCTGAGTTTTCTAAGATGTGAAACGATAGATACATTTTATGTAAGACGCCTGGTGAAATGGTTGCATAAAAATGAAACCAGTGTCTAAGCATACCGAAAATTGAGCGCCTGGATTATTTCCCCAACTCATTCAAACGTCTCTTTTTCTATGCCATCCGATTGCTCCCGAACCACAAGCCGTTATCCCTACAGATAGAAATCACTTCATCTTCGGTCAGCTGCTCTTCTACAGGCGGTCAAGTCCATTTCCATACTGCACCCGAAAAATAAGATAAAATTATAAAATCATTTAACCTTAAGTTGCATGGAGTCGCAAGGGACTGAAATAGAAAGAATTATGTGGGATATAAGGTGGTATTCTCTCAGTCCCTGCTTTTCCCAGTATGCAAGGATGAATATGTAAACTAAACAGTGTTACAAGCAATTGTTAGGAACACCTAAAGTTATTTATAAAACCTTAACTCCGCAATTTTTTAGGGAATATATTCAGTTCTAAAGAATCTGCAAACTTCATTACCTTATCTGGAATCTCACTCAATTTCCTCTTTTCACCAAGATGGATTTCATATACTTTTGA
>CABMII010000068.1 GCA_902386255.1 uncultured archaeon | reverse complement strand
GTTATGCAAGTTTACCCGGCGGGATGGGCGATTCATCTTCCAATGTGCGGATTGGTGCCCTGCCTTTTGCAAATACAGGATACTTTAATGGAAAAATTGATGAAGTACGTATTTATAACAGGGTATTGGGCCCCGAAGAAATAAAAGCCTCTTATAATGCAGGTATAAACCGGTTATACCACAACTTCACGAATTTGCCAGATGGAGTTTACAGTTACAGGGCTTACGCCCAGAACTTGATGGGGAACGTAAATCAAACCGAGACAAGGACTTTGACGAGGATTGCAGCGGGTTGAGAACGTAAAGCAAGTAAAAACGAAGTTTAGTGCTTTATGACATCATTCAGATTCAAAGGTCAAAAGTTCATTGCTTGACATAACAAATTCATAATCATCTAGCAGAGGTTGGTAGAGTGGGGAAGGGTGCAACCTCTGCTGAAACCACTATCCCTACTCACTTAGAAGAGCCATATAGTGGTTCAAAATAGTATGGGGTTTAAATCCTTTAAATAACTATATCTGGTGCTAGCATGTGCTAGGAACATATAAACAAGGAGGATATGTTGTTTCTAATCCTTAGATAGCTTCACGAATAGCTATAATTGTTACAACAGGTGTAATTGTCATAAAAGGATTAAGAATTAAATCATTCAACTGTAACGCTTTTTGCCAGGTTTCTCGGCTTATCGATAGGACAACCCAGAGCATAGGCGCTGTAATAGGCAAGAAGTTGCACCACTACCGATGATAGGACAGGGTTCAACAATTCGTCAGTTACCGGAATCCTTATCACTGCGTCAGCATTTTTATCTATCTCTGCATCATTAAGATCTGCGATTGCCAACACCTGTGCACCCCGCGCTTTCACTTCCCTTATATTGTTCAGCATCTTATCGTAAGTAGGAGAGCGTGTAGCGATGGCAACAACAGGAGTATCTTTTGAGATAATGGCAAGAGGACCATGTTTGAGTTCTCCTGCTGCGTAACCTTCTGCATGTATATAAGAAATCTCTTTCAGCTTCAATGCCCCTTCAAGTGCAACAGGGTAATTCAAAGACCTGCCCAAAAAGAAATAATCTTTTGCATTTGAAAATCGGACAGCCTGTTTCTTGATCAAGTCTTTGCTGTTAAGAATCTGCTGTATCATACCCGGCAGCTGCGTTAATGATGCAAGCAAGCGTTTTGACCTATCCATGTCCATCCGTTTCCTTATTCTTGCAAAATAAATCGCAAGCAGATACAGGGCGACAAGCTGCGATGTAAAGGTTTTCGTTGCTGCAACCCCAATTTCGGGGCCTGCCCTCGTATAAAATATGTTTTCGGCTTCCCTTGCAAGCGTGGCGCCTACCACATTTGTTATTGCAATAGCCCTGCAACCATAATTCTTTGCCTCCCTGATAGCCGCAAGAGTATCAGCAGTCTCGCCCGACTGGGATATCGCCACAACTAAAGTAGAATCTCCCAGTACATGATTCGAGTACCTGAACTCTGAACTTACTTCCACGTCCGTATGGATACCGGCAAGCCCCTCAAACAGGCACTTCCCGATAAGTCCGGCATTATAGGATGTCCCGCATGCAACTATAACTATGCGCTCAAGATTCTGGATTTCTTCCATAGAAAGTTTGATCTCATCAAGTGCGACATCACCATTAAGTTTGGATACCCTGCCCATCATTATATCATGAACTGATGTCACTTGCTCATTTATCTCTTTCAGCATGAAATG
Organism: uncultured archaeon; assembly: GCA_902386255.1. Classification (GTDB taxonomy): domain Archaea; phylum Halobacteriota; class Methanosarcinia; order Methanosarcinales; family Methanoperedenaceae; genus Methanoperedens. Next base: position 40,738 of record CABMII010000068.1, on the reverse strand, counting down.
GGGATATCCCGATTTCTCGGCAGCTTCTATATTCCAGTCAATCGAATCTATATGTGTTTTAGCAGGATTTCCCCAGAAATCATAAAGTTGGATTTGACCACCGGCCAACGATACGATTTCGTAGTCGTGCATATAAACTATATCGCGGGTATATTTCAATAATGCTGTGACATCCGAAGCAATAAAATTCTCTCCATTTCCAATACCCGCTATAAGAGGGCTTTCCTTACGGGCTGCCACTACCTGTTTTGAATCACCGCATAAGAATGCCGCAGCATACGTACCTTTGACTTTTTTAAGCCCCTGTATAACAGCAGAAACAAGATTCCCTTTATAATACATGTTGGTTAAATGGGCCAGCACCTCGGTATCGGTTTCTGAAACAAATTCATATCCTTCATTATTTAGAAACTTATGCAGTTCATTATAGTTCTCGATGATACCGTTGTGTACAACTGAGATATTGCCGGAAACATGGGGGTGAGCATTGATCGTCGTGGGTGCACCCTGTGTGGCCCAGCGCGTATGACCTATACCGCACAACCCGTTTATATCAGGAAGTTGCGCCTCAAGTTCTGAAATCCGTCCCTCTGTTTTATATACCTCTACACCCTTGTCTGTTAAGACTGCAACTCCGGCGGAATCGTATCCCCTGTATTCAAGCCTCTTCAGTGCATCGATCAGAATCGGTGTAGCCTGTTTTTTCCCAACATAACCCACTATGCCGCACATTGTTACCTCATAAAACTGTAGAATCCTGTGGAATATCCCTGGAGACTGTAACTCCTGACTCCACAGAGCAACCTGTTGTAATCATCTTGCCTGCATGTACCAGAACCACCTGACCAATTGCATTATCGTCGCCGATTACTGTACCAAATTCATCGGCATGATGCAATATGCCTTTCATTTCAATCTTTAAATCTCTCCCCACCTCTGTAACAAAATGAGATCCGATGATATTATGAACGCCTATTATCGAATGTGCGACATGAGACCCCGCTCCAATACACACATCATTCATTACGATACTGTTCTCAATTTCAGTGAATGAATCAATTCTGCAATTATCCCCTATCGCAGTTGAGGGCAATATGGTGGTATTTGGACCAATATCACAATTCTTCCCTATGACTACAGGCCCTACAATATACGATCCCGACCTTATTACAGATTTTTCCCCTATTGCTACTTTGCCAACTATAACCGCGCCATGCTCGACCACTCCTGCGACTTCCATACCATCATAGTTGCTGAGCAATATTGCATTTGCTTTCAACAAATCCCATGAATGCACAGCATCAATCCAGGTCGAACGTGTGGTAACATTTGTAATAGTACCTCCACCGTCTATCATCCTTTGTACTGCGTCTGTGATGGCGTATTCTCCTGTATCGGAGGCCCGCGTCATCTCTATTTCATCGATTATAGAGGGTGAGAGCATGTAAATGCCAGTATTTACCAGATGGCTGATTTTTTCCATGGGTTTTTCAATAATCCTTGAAACCCGTCCCTTATCCTGTAATACTACACCATACCCTGCGGTCTGCTCACGCATAACGGTGAGAAGTGCTACGTCACCCGAATTACCTGCCAGCAAATCAGAAACTGTATCTGCATCGATCAGGTTATCTCCATTAAGCACAAGGAACTTTTCATCAATCAAACGCTCTGCAAGTTTGACTGCATGAGCGGTCCCGAGCTGGGAACTCTGTTCAATATAACTTATACTTACTCCAAAGTCAATTCCATCCCCGAAATAGTCCATAATGCGCTCTTTTTTATATCCCACAATCAGAATTATATCTTTGATATCGTTTTGGGCAAGCGCACGGATAATATATTCCAGTATTGGCTTATTCGCAACCGGCAGCATGACTTTAGAACGCGTCATGGTTAGAGGCCGGCATCTTAGTCCCTCTCCCGCAGCAAGAATTACAGCTTTCATATATTTCTCCCATATTTTTTCGTGGCACTTAGCAATGAAATTGCAAACACGAGCAAATCCTAGGCAATATCTTAACTTGAGTCTTTAAATAACTTGAAGAAGTAAAAGCACATGCTAAAAAAATGTGCCAGAGACATATAGAATTAATAGATTGTGTAAACTGCCTCGGATGCTCACTTTGAAGTACCTGGCAAGTTGCGAAAAAATGTCCTTTTGTTTTTTACGGCGATTCTGAGAAAAGATTTTTCACAAGCCTTTTTAAGGATAACATCCCTAAATATATCATGCGGGTATTCCGGCCATGTCCAGGAACTTATGAGCTATTAAATTAGGTGTTAAAAATGCAAAAACTGAAAAAACTTCCATTAGACCTTTTAATAATGCTTACGTGGACTATATCCACACTGGTATTCGTTCTTAATCCGGTGCTCAGCGATACTTTCATGAGAACCGTACTTGGCATACCTGCAGTATTATTTATTCCAGGCTATGTTCTGATAGCAGCGTTATTTCCAAAGAAGGATGACCTGGATGCCTTAGAGCGCATAGCTCTGAGCCTGGGGTTCAGTATAGCAGTAGCTCCTCTACTCGGTTTTCTGCTCAATTTCACCTTTGGAATATGGCTGCTCCCACTTCTCATTACACTTTGCATATACAATATAGCCCTGGTCATCATTGCAGCATACAGACGGGGAAAAGTGCGCGAAGAAGAAAGGTTCCAGGTTCCCTTCCATAGAATATTTTCGGCTATCAATAACGAAACCATCCCTGGAACCGAAAGGATTCTGAATGTGATTCTTATATTTGTCATAGTTCTTGCAATAGGCACGGTATATTATGAAATCACCTCCCCCACGATTGGAGAAAGATTTACCGAGTTTTACATACTTGACCCGGCCGGCGCAGCGTATAGTTACCCAACTAACCTGAAATACGATTCTCCTGATGAAATTTTAGTTGGAGTTGCAAACCATGAGTATGCTCCCGTCAACTATACTGTTCAGGTGGCTCTTGAAGGGGAAGTTTTAACTGATACATCGTTCAGGCTGAATCACAACACCACCTGGACAAAAAATATAACCTACGTGCCTGATAAGATTGGACGCATGAAGCTTGAGTTCTGGCTGTTTAAGGAGGATAATTTTACAGCCCCCTATCGAGAGCTACATCTGTGGGTGAATGTTACAACATGAAAAAAGAGATATATCTGCCGGCTTTGGGGATTGCAGCAGGGGAATTAATGATATTCTACGGACAGGTGTATGCCGGATTGGTAATACATATAATAAACCTTCTGGCGATTAACCTGTCCCTGATATTTGGCGATTTTTCGTCTGATATCAAAAAGGCTCATCAAAGCCTGCTTTTGCTGCTGTTAATGCGAATTGTAAATATTGCTATGCCACAGTTTTTTACGGTCACCCTCCTGTGGTACCCATTGGTATATGGTGTCATGTTCATACCGATATATCTAATTATCAAAAATCAGCGTATCTCATTGAAAGAGCTGGGTTTGGATTTTAGCCGTTTGTGGCTTTACCTGCCGGCGGCTTTTGTAATAGGTGCAGGAATGGCTTTTCTTGAGTATCGCATCCTGCATCCGCAGCCTCTCATAGCAAATATTCAACTTTCGAACATCATCCTGATAACTATAGTAATGTTTATTTTTGTGGGAGCGGTTGAAGAACTCATATTCAGATCGATACTTCAAACCAGGCTTGAAAAAGCGCTTGGTTTAAAATACGGTCTTCTTCTTAGCGGTATTTTGTTCGGAATAATGCATGCTGGCTATGGAATTATAAATGAAATCCTGTTTGCAAGCTTTTTTGGAATTATTCTTGGCTATTTATTCCAGAAGACAAGGAGCTATCCTTTCATACTGGCAATCCATGGTATTGCAAATGTACTTTTATTTGGCGTATTGTCTATAATGCTACAATCACCTTAAAAACCACGATGGCTGCAAAGGTTATCAAGAGTGGGCCGGAGCAGACATCAAGAGTACTTGAAGACCACCTGTTCCAGTATTTAGAATCTGAGATTAAGAGGGCAATAGAAAGACAAACTATAAGAGAAATGATTGCAATTATTCCTCCCTGAGAGACAACTCCTGCAGGGAAAGAAGTTTGCGTATTAATTGCAGCTATTATACCCATACTAATCATACTCCTTTTGTAAATTTATTCTTTCGCCTTACTCCCAGGAACACAAGGCCGGTGGGCACTAAAATACCCAGTGCTACGGCAAAAATCCCTAAGTTCCCATATCCCCGGATTATGTACTCGGCAACAGTGCCGGTGTCTGCTTCCGAACGTTCGTACATGGCATAAAACAAATTATCTTCCACGAAACTTTTTATAGAGTCAAAAGTCGCTGTCTCGTTATTAGCAACAGGAGATGTCAGGCGTATCATAGTAACTGAGTCGTTTGAGCCAAACTTCTTGAACATGAACCAATATACCAATACCTGTTTCTCATTTCCTTTACTTATATCAAGCCGATTTGCGTAGAGTGTTGTAAATGGATTTGGAGGAGCAGCAATCGTAAATTCTGCGGTGCTCTCCTTATCTACCGTCCAGCCGGCGCCTTCTACACATATTCTTTGCCTGTGGAAGCTTTCTCCCACCTTGCTGTTTATGATGTCCATCCATACAATGTCTCCGTTGCCCTTTGTATATGCCCTGCTCATGATAATATCTGCATTCAACAATTTATAAGTATAATTTGGATATTTGAAATCGTAGCTTTTCCATTCTCCAATGGTTTTTGGAAAGGACTGGATATCCTCTTTATTATTGTATTCGTATGCCGTTTTAAGCAGCAAGCGGTTTCCTGTTTCATGCCAGTAATCAGTATCAGTGACCGTATAGTCAGTGATATTTTTTGGCGCAACTAAGAATATGATCACGTAAGAAAGGGAAAGAATCCCAATCAGGATCAAAAGATTTTTTTGAGTCTCAGCCGTCCGAAACACCTCCCTACCATAAACAAACCTAAAAGAGCAATACTGAAAAGAATCAGGTTTGAAAAGCCCTCGAAATAATTCATAGCAACTTCGGTCCCATATTTATTAGCAACTTCAAGCACCGATGTAATTCTCAGGATATTTCCTGCCAGTGCCAGAGGAACTGAAGAGGCAATTACGATTAACTTCATTAGCATTCCTCCTTCCAGAATAAAGGCAAAGATGACTCCTATCGTTAGCAACGATATTACGGATCTCAAGCCGCTGCACGGCAGTGCAACCTCGAAAGCGCCTGCCGGAGTTTGGAGTATGAGTCCATCCCGTTGCACAGGTATCCCAACGAAGTATGCGAGGTTCTCTGTACCGATTGCGGAAACTGTCTGAAGAGGAGGCGCAATCACATCAACAAATGGCACCGGTATCATCAAAAATAAAAATAAAATGGGAAACATGATTTTCTTTATGAATTCCCATCCATACATGAACAAGATTATTCCTGAAATCGTTACGACAAGGGATAAACCTGAAAGAAAACGTATCGTCCACATGATTCCAATACCTTGAAGTAGAATACCTCCGGTGAAAAGCGCTAGACCTGCCTGGGATTGCTTTTTTTCTATGGCTGTAAGCTCCTTCCGCATGCTCCAGATAATGTATCCGGAAATAAGTGGTACAAGAAAACCATGGGAATAATATATATTATTCTGCCATGATCCGACCAGCCAGACAAAAGTATTATAATAAAAAATTCCGATAATTCCAATAAATGCCAGCACAAGATAAATCATAACTCACACCCTTATTTTTATTTTGCCATTCATTAATGACGTCTCCATTCCGGTTTCTATTTTAATAGCCTCCACGTTTTTCATAACGATGGAATTTTCAGTAATGTTGATGACCTTGAATTCTCCATATTTATCTCCAATCTTGACCAATTTCTTGCTGTCGTCATATTGGATTATATCAAGAACCAGCTCCCCCTGATCTATTTTCTCTGGGATTATCTGCAAAACCTTTTGTTTTTTATAATCATCGATTTCCTTCCAGTAATCTACAGAAGAATTTTTTACGCCTGTTATTATATCTCTCACTACCCTGTTATTACTGGAGATTCCTAACTTCAAACTCTGGTTATCTATTTGTTTTAATGTAACTGCGTAGCCATTTTTAAGTTTTAGTGTCTCCCCGGTTTTTAATTTTATATCTTTGATATTTTCAATGACGGGGAGGAGAACACTTGTTATTAGTGGAGGAGATATTTTTTCATACTCTTCTCCCAAGAATGTAAGGTTATTTCCTTTGTTTGTTGCTATGTATAATGCATCTCCCGCACTCACATTGCCTTCTGTGACGTTTAACTCAAGCTTTTCTCCGGTATTAAATTTAAAAACGACAGCATTTCCATTCTTCTTCCTGGAATAGGGCAATTCCTCTTTCTTGATGGCATCTTTCTTTATTTCAGGAGAATAAGTCACAAATTTGATATTATCCACCCATGCTGTCATGCTGGAATTTGTATCATTTTTAGCAATAACTTTAAACTCAAGCTTGTTTGACTTTCTCAAAAATACGGGAACTCTTACTCTTAACCAATCCTCCCCGGAAGAGTTTTCCCACACGACCTCATCGTTAATAAGCGCCTGTGTGTAATATGATTTATCCATACTCTTAATATCAAAAGAAAGGGATGCAAATCCCTCCTCTTTATTTGAAAAGTTTTGAATTATGGAACCAAAAGCATCTTTTTTAGCATGCTTATAAACACTTATCTGATATGAGCGCTCTGGCGAGATCCACTCGTATGATGTATAGCCTCCTGCAAATCCCTTGCCGTTGAATTTCCAGGAATTATCCATTTCCATGTCACTATTTTGCAATAAAGGAGGTGTAATGATTAGACTTGGTGCAAGATCGTAATTAACGACGGGAATTACTTGAAATACTCTGGTTTTATAAATTTCATTGTTCTTATATAGCAAGAATTCAAGCTTCTGGTAACCGCCGCTTATGTTGTTTAATGTTATTGTCTCGTTTAAACTGGCGGCGCTGTTGTTCATCTTTATTTCTTGGTTGTAAATTTCCTGCCCTGCCAATCGAACTTTTAAATCGTAAGTTGCATTGTTTCCTTCATTGTTTTCAACTATTATCCTGTAATATGCAGGTTCTCCAAAAACTATTTCACTTTCATTTATCACAAAAAACCTGGATGTAGGCTCAAGCTGAGGCTGTGTATCTTTTCCCATAATCTTTGTTAAGGCTAAGGACGCCCCAACCCCACCGGTTCCGATAAGAAAGATTGAGATAATCGACATAATTACTTTTTTACTGATCATGAAAATTTCCTCTGTGTTTCCTTGAAATGAACAGTATTCCGAGCAGCCCGGCCAATACCAGGATAATTGGATTCAATTCCGGGGCTGGGACTATTGGCGGCCGGCACGCCTCTTGAGAATTGACAGTTATATTCCCGTTTTTCTCGGTTATAATTCCACTATGGCTTGCGTTTGCGTATACGTTATAACTTCCAGGGAATATGCAGTTCTGAATCCCATATTCTTCATTTGAAGGGATATATCCAAACCAGACAAACCAATTATTATCAGTATCCTGCTCTCCTATGGCGCCATTGAATTGGTATTCTAAGGCACCCGTGGTAACATTCCGCAGACTTATATTCCAGGAATTTCCTTCGTCGAAGTTTTGATATTTTATTTTGTTATCCATGTCGTCAATCTCGATTTTGGGTGTATCGCTGGATACAGTCCCGATTCTATTGCTGCCACCGCCTTTTCTTCTTGGTATGAGCGTAGATGTAGGCGTTGGAGAAACTTTATGTGTCGGAGTGGCAGTCAAAGCATCAACCTGAGTGAATGTATTACCAATCGGGATACTGTGAGCTTCCGGAGTTGCAGCCGGAGTAATTTCAATGCTACCTGACTCAACCAGGGCTGTCGGGGTGAGAACACGCGGAGCTAATGCGGTCACCAGTACTACAAGGGAAAATATCGCGATTGTCATCACTCCATTTGTCATGTTTTCATCTGATTGTATTATTGTTCATAATCTTCTGATGCGCTCACCTCTGCGCGCATCCTGGCGTTTTTTAGCGTATTTTCTAAATATTTATGGCATCCTTAAATAAAAGGATGCCAATTTTAAAGCTTAGTTTTTACCTCCTTTTAATCTCTTTTCTGTACTCTTACCAGCCCGAACAGACCGATCATGCCTGCCGACATGAGAGCTACTGTGCTCAGCTCGGGAGCCGGGATTACTCCTGCTGTAGCTGCGGCTTTAGCTGTTGTTGATCCACCCTGAGAGAATGAAATAGTGACGTCATGCTCTTCTCCCACTGTTATCCCTGATAGTGGTTTTGCTTCGAGTGTAAATGTCTGTTTACCGCCTGTGCTGGTAAAGACAAATTTACCGGTCTGGGCCAAGGTAAGTCCATTTATACCGGCTACCACAAAGGCGTCATCTGTATCCCATGATAAAGATGCAGCTCCCTTATATGTAGTATTTAGAGTTAGTTCGTATGTTCCAGTACTTCCAACGTGTATTTTCTGCTCTAAAGGACTTACCACAAGGTTTGATCCCTGGGCGCTCACTAGACTTACTGTCGACAGTAGCATCGCTAGCGCTGTTAATGCTAATATTAGATTTCTTCCCATTCCTTTTTCACCTCCTCTCAGTATTTTAGGTCATGATATCTGAGAATAATGCGGCTGTCAGTACTGTAAAAGCACATTCACCGCGTGTATTTTTTCTATCGATGTATGTTAAAGTGACTCAAGTCTTTAAATAAGTTTAACTAGTAACAGCATCTGCTAGAAACACATATCAAAAGCATACAGCAGATATTGAATAACAAGGTTCAATGCCAGCATTTGTTTAACACGTTACCTGTTTGGCAGATGTATCGTTTAATTTCATTTTCCCGTCTTCTTAATTTACCAATATACTTTTGGAAGTTCAAGCAGGTTTCGAAAAATTTATTAATATGGTAGTTTATTGCTATAATTGGGCAATATTAATATTGTTTTACAATATTAAATATCAGTAAAAAAACGTTTGGGGTCAAAAACTTTCCAAAAATGGATTTTCCTAACCGGACAATCTTAAACAGAGAATAGAGGTGCGGTGAAAATGCGAAAAGAAAGAAACAAGTGGGAAATAATCATAGACGTTCTCGAAGTAATTCGGGTAGAGGAAAAAGCGAAAAAGACACGAATAATGCATAAGGCATATCTTGACTGGAGAAATTTCCGGAGACATTTTAATTTTTTGATAGATGAGGGTTTTATAATGAAGTGTAATCCAGATGATGAATGCTATAAGCTAACAGAGAATGGAGGAAATTTATTAAAGAAATTGAATGAAGTGCATGAAATATTGCGCTAAGATGAAAGTTCCAAAAATCTTAATCCCAAAGGCGTTATTCTCATCTTTTCATTTTCTTTCTCAATAAATCCATGCTCTTGAAGGAAGAAAAGTATTGTATTTAATTTTTCATTTGGCAATGAGATTTCCTTTTCTAGGAACATAATGCTATGCCATTGGGAGTCCCGTAAAAGTTCAAGTGTCTTGTCAAGATATTTCATATTATTGTGATTTTAGTTATAATATTATTTATAACTTTTTATTATATGCTGTATGCTGCAGATATGTGCTTCTGATATGTGCTTCTGATATATGCTTCTAGCATAGGCTCTTAATAGTCAGACTTATTTAAAGAATTGAGTGTATGAAATTCAAATAGTTAATCTGACCAGGAATATTATGAACAAACATTTTGAACATTTAAGGTCATCCCCTGCATTTCCCGGTATTATAACAGTAGTCACAAGTTTCGGGGGATTGAGATTGAGAGGGGATGTATGTTTGTGAACTCTATCAAGGGTCAGAACGTGTTATTTCCTGGTGACATACCGAGAGGCTCGGTGATACTGATAACGGGGAAAGAAAGAGCATTAAAATCAGGTTTTGTTATGGACATGATGTCTAACTATCTCGCTGGCAACAACGAGCAGGGTCTTTATGCAACTATAGAAGGAGAAAGCTATCCCGGGACTACTCTAAGCTCCGTAATCAAAAAAGTAGACAGGCTGCACGTATTCGATTATAAGGATATAATATATGAATGGAAAAATGAAGAACTTGATTTGATAAATGTTACAGAAAATATGATAAATTTCTACAGGAAAAAATACGATAACCTTACCGTTTTTGCTATTGATTCGCTGAACACGCTCTATCAGGCTTCAAACCAGGTAAATCTCAGGGAAAATATATACCGCTTTTTCACAATGCTGCGGGATAACGACTTGACTTCTTTTCTCATTATGGAAACTCAGTCTCCTGACATGAAAAGCCCTGAGTGTTCCCTTGCAGATGGCATAATAGAAGTGGGGACAGTTAGATGTAAGAAAAATGTCAATATGTACATCCAGATAAAAAAATGGACGCGGCTAATCATCACAGGCAAAGCGTCATATATAAACGTAGCATATAAAAAGGAGTGATTATCTTGTCTCAATGGGATAGGAATCATAGACTATTAAAAGGATTCGTGATATTCTTTGTCTTATTAGGATTTATTGGCCACAGCAGTGCTTTTGAGACTTCGCAACTTCAATGGGATAATGGTATTTCAGGAAAGCTCATTCGCGGCGAAATGCTCGCATATAACGGGTATTCTGTTGAAGTGATAGGATTTCCAGCCCCAGTGGAATCTGCGAAATACAAACAAGAACCTGAAGAACCTGTTGAGCCTTTTGTGGAGCTGAATATTTCGAAAAACGGCGGTTTTATAGACACTGTTCCTCTCGGATTGGCAGAATCGTATATTGCGCCTGATGGTGGATTGAGAGTTACAGCAACCGGACTCCCCGGGCAATATGCAAAAGAGTGGACCTTTGAAAATTATGCTCCATGGGCTTTGATAGAAATGGATCCAAGAGGCACTCCAAGCCTTGGGATATCGATACAGACAGACCAAGATAAATACGTATCTTCATACACTACCGAAATTATTGCAACTGTAAACTTACATAATACAGGCTCGGCTGACGCAGTTAATGTTGATATGATTATTGACACAGAACTTCCAATAAATAGGGGATATTTAAAATATCATTATGATAAAATCAAAATAGGCGAATCCATTACCGAGACCATTACATTCGCATCACCCATCGTCGCAAAACAGAAGATGTACAACATATCAGCAAACGTCAGCGGACATGATGTTACAGCTATTCCGTATACGGCAACATCCAAAAAGAACATTTCAATGGCATTCGCGCTTCCTGTGCTGCTCTCCGTAAGCAAAAGTACGGTTAATAAGATGTATTTAAAGGACTACACCATCGTTACATTAACTGTAAAAAACAATGGAAGGATAGACGCTAAAAACGTGAGTATTACGGATTCTCTTCCGGGCGGTTTTGGACTCATTGGCAACCAATCGCTGCATTGGGATGCAGATATTCCTGTCAATGAAGAATGGAACTACCACTATTTGATAAGACCTCTTGAAGCGAACAAAGAAGGAATCGTCTTTCCTGCTGCCACTGCCGGATTCATACTAAATAACGACCACTATAGCGTGCGATCAAACCTGCCGACGATTGTGGTGTATGGACCCAAAATTGTACTCAGGAAACTGACTAATGTTTCCGAAATCAAGCCAGGTGATACTTTTAAAGTAACGGTGATTGCAGAAAATAAGGGCAATACTCCTACAAAAGTAACTATCAAGGATAACTTGCCAAAAGATGCTACTGTAGTTAGCGGTATTACTTCCTATGAAGAGCTTCTGGAAGCCAACAAGAATGTCAGTTTCAGCTATATTCTTAAATTTTCCTCCAACGAATCGATTAAACTCCCTCCTGCATCGGCTGATTATTATGAACTTGGTTCCGAGGGCAGGAAAATAAGTACAATGAGCCAGGAACTTGAAATAAATCTCAAGTCTCTAAACGAAACGCCAGCGAATCCAGGAAAACCTGTTGGCTGGATGTTTGTGACAAGCAACGGAAATTCCCCGATATGGGACAACGTCTATCACAGCGGCTTAAAATCAATTAAAATAAGCGTACCTGGAGCAACCGATGGAAAGAGCGGATATCCACAATCTGACCTCATAACAGCAGAATCTCTTAAGAACTACACCCTTTCAGCCTGGGTTAAGACATTAAATGCTTATGGTACTGGTGCGCCGGCTGTGAGGGTAGTGGAACTTGGTAGTAATAAGAGCTGGATACGACAGACAACTCTATATTTCAACCTGGGTACAAATGGCTGGACGCAAAAACAAATAGATTTTCAGACTGGTCCTAATACTTCCTATTTTTATGTTTATTCTAATATCTGGAACGGCTATGGAACATTCTGGGTGGATGATATAATGCTAAAGCTAAAAAGCAAGTCTCTAGCTCCAAATCTCGTTGCAAACCCGGGCTTTGAAAATGGCGATAAATCGCCGAATTTGACAATACCTCCAGCCATTGGTGGTTCTAACGCCTTAATTGTTAATGGATCGAATAAATTTCTGTCAAATGAATCTATATCAAATGAGACCGCTTCAAAGCCACGGAACGAAGTTAATACCCTTCTGAATTTGCTATTTGGCTGTAATGACAATGGTAATAGTACATTTAAAGCTTGCAACTTTTTCAAGATTATATGATTCAGAATTTAAAATAAGGACAACTAATAATAATGGTTTCCAAACAGGTTATTTTTTACTAAACCATCTTATAGTTTCTCTCAATTCTTTCTTAAAATCACTTTCTGGCTTGTATCCGATAGACTTAGCTTTTGATATATCAGCCATTGAATGTTTTATATCTCCGGATATTGGCTCAGTATATACCGGTTCGATATTCTTGCCAAGAATCTCATTAATCATCGAAACCAGCTGATTAATAGTTATCCTTTTGCCATATGCTATATTGAACACCCCGGTCATATCAGATTCACATGCCAGGATATTGGCTTCAACCACATGTTTAACAAAAGTAAAATCCCGGCTTTGCTCTCCATCCCCGTAAATAACAGGCGGTTCATCATTCATAATGGCATTTATAAATTTTGGAATTACCGCTGCATACTGGGAATCCGGGTCCTGCTTGGGCCCAAACACATTGAAATATCGCAGGGAGATTGTTTGAAGACCATAAAGGTCATGGAAAACTTTGGAGTAAAACTCACCCGCCGCTTTTGTTACAGCATATGGCGATAAGGGATTCAAAGGAATGTCTTCAGATATTGGTAATAAAGGAGTATCACCATAGACTGATGACGACGAAGCACAGACCAATTTTTTAATTTCTGCATCTTTAGCGGCTATCAGCACATTTAATGTGCCTGTGATATTGGCTTCATTTGAGCTTTTGGGGTCTTTTATGCTCTTTGGAACACTTGCAATGGCTGCCTGATGGAACACGTAATCGATGTCCTTGAAACTTTTTTGGAGCAAATCTAAATCAGTAATGCTCCCTTGTATGAACGTAACATTGTCTTTTTTAATTAGTGCATTTATGGTTTCTATCCTGCCAGTGGAAAGGTCGTCAAGAATAACGACCTCATTTTCTTCTGCCAATTTCTCTGCCAGGTTGCTTCCTATGAAACCTGCACCACCGGTGACCAATACACGTTTGTTTTTCATTCATTGCCTTTTGTGTCAGATGAATATTTAAAGACTGCTGGATTTTTTTTATTGTTGTAGTGATATCGATGAAAGAAATATGTGTTTTTAGCAGATGCTCTTACTAGTTAAACTTATTTAAAGATTTGAGTCGCTTCAAACATCGATAGAAAAATACGCGGAAAAACGTGCTTTTACAGTGTGACAGCCCGCAAAAGCCGAAAAAATAGTCAAGGAGGTTATTTTATAAAAGCTGTAATTCTTGCCGCCGGACAAGGAACGAGGATGGGACCGCTTACCCGGACTAGACCCAAGGTCATGTTGCCGGTAGCCAATATGCCCCTGCTTTCCCGCGTAATACTTTGTGCGCGTGATGCAGGAATCAGGGAATTTGTGCTTGTGGTGGGATTTGGGCAGGAGATTATTGAGCGGTATTTCGGGGATGGCTCTTCTATGGATGTCAGCATTGAATATGCCTACCAGGAAAGGCAGCTTGGCACAGCGGATGCCGTACGTTCGGCAAAAGAATTCGTAAAAGACCGGTTTTTAATGCTCAATGGGGACATAATTGTAAGCCCTATGCATATCAGGAACATGGTAAAACAAAGCCGGGATGTGGTTATAACGGCAAGACATGTTGATAACCCTTCTGAATTCGGCGTTCTTGAGGTAGAGGATGACAGGGTTTTGCGTATTATAGAGAAACCGGAAAAACCGCCCACAAATCTTGCCAATGCCGGCATATACGTTTTCCCGTTGGCGATATTCGATGCCATAAACAAAACGGCGCTCTCAACCAGGAGTGAATACGAAATAACCGAATCATTGCAGTTGCTGATAAACGATGGTACAGATGTAGGTTTTTTGACTCTTTCAGGAAACTGGCTTGATATAGGGAGACCCTGGGATCTTCTTGATGCCAATGAACATTTCCTGTCCTGTTTGATGAACCCGTCTAAAAAGGATGGATTATCTATGGGTTCATCAAATTTGCAACCCGGGATAAAAGGTGAAATCGAGCCGCTTGCCACATTGAAAGGCAATGTTTCGGTCGGGGAAGGCACGATAATAAGAAACGGCTCTTATATAGTCGGGCCTGTGATAATCGGCAAGAACTGTGACATAGGGCCTAACTGTTATATTCGCCCCGCCACCAGCATCGGCGATGGTGTGCGTATTGGCAATGCTGTTGAGATCAAGAACAGCATAATCATGAATGGAACACACGTTGGGCATTTGAGTTACGTGGGAGACAGCATCATAGGGGAAAGATGTAATTTTGGGGCCGGAACAAAGGTTGCAAACCTGAGGCACGACGGCAGGACAATCCGTGTGCGGCTGAAGGGCAAATTCACGGACTCGGGCAGGAGAAAGCTTGGCACGATTATGGGAGATGATGTGCACACAGGTATCAACAGTATGATTAATGTCGGTGTTGTGGTAGAAAGCGGGGCGATGATAGCGCCCGGGGAATTCGTGAAATAGAAAAAAATTTAAGACACTCCGGCAAAAGCACTTTGGTATAGGGAGAAAGGAGATACCTGAAACATACAGGAAAATAGGCCGGCCAGTAATAGTTGGCACCTAGGAGACCAGCAGCTTGTACAGGGGCCGATTTTCATTTTGTGGGGATAAAACTTTTTCACTTCAATATTATCCCCCATCCCTTCAATGCATAAATCAAGCATTTTTTCAGTAAATGAAGTTTTTCTTTAAAAAACCTTACATCGCCAGAACTGTTTTTTTATCACTCGTATCCCATCGCCCTCTCCAGCCCCTCCATCGCAACCTTATTCAGCCGCCGCGCCCTTTCTTCGGTCTTCCCTTCTGAAAAAACCCTCACCTTCGGCTCTGTCCCGCTTGCCCTCACAAGGAACCATCCGTCCGCATAATCCACGCGGACACCGTCCATGTCGGAGAGCCGTTCATAATCCTGTGGAATCTCCTGCTTCAGCCTGTTGAGAATCACCTCTGTACCCGTTCCCGCAGGAAGCGTTTTTGCATCCTTTATCTGGTAATATTTAGGATACGAGGCAACAAGCTCAGAAAGTGTCAGCTCTTCCTTCGCCAGTATCCCTGCCATCACTCCTGCAAGCATCGGACCCTCACGGCTCCATTCAAGAAGCACCGAGCCGTGTTCCTCAAGCCCTACCTGCGCCCCGCATAAGAGTTTTGCCTGGGCAAGATACGGTTCTCCCACCGGCGTGTAAATAACTTCGGCGCCGAGTGTCCCGGCAACGTGTTCAATGATGTTGGAGAAGGCAATCGTCACAGCGATTATATTTTTCCTATCTTTGGTCTGGCGCAGCACATGGTCTGCGATTATCGCAGCCGAGACATCGCCCTGGATGAATCTCCCGTTCTCATCCACGAAAGCCGTCCTGTCACCGTCGCCGTCATGCGCGACACCCATATCGGCATTTCCAGAGTTTACAAGGTTTTTAAGTTTTTCAAGATTCGCATCCGTGGGCTCGGGATTTCTCTCCCTGAACATGCCGTCGTATTTGCAATTAAACCTCATTACCTCATGACCCAGGCTTTCAAGGGTTTCAGGCGTTACGGTTGATGCTGAGCCGCCGCCGCCATCCACTACGATTTTCATAGGTTTTGCGGGAAATAGCTTCTTCACATAATGTACGATGTGGGCGCGGTATCTCTCCCCCGCGCCGCTGTCGGTCAGTTCTTTTCCTTTTTTTGAAGGGGGCAGGATATTACCGAAATATATTTTCTCAAGCGCAAAGTCTTCTTCAGGTGAAAAACCCATTCCCTTTTTGTTCAAGCACTTTATGCCGTTATATTCAGGCGGATTATGGCTTGCTGTAATCATAACGCCCGCGTCAGCCTGCCTGCCAATTTCAAGCGAGAGTGCGTTCGGGGTTATTATCCCGAGTGTAAGCGCATTGCAGCCATGTTCCGTTATTCCCTCTGCCAGCGCCTCCTCAAGCATGGGTGAGGAAATTCGGGGGTCTTTTCCTATCGCCACTGTTTTTCCCTCCCCCAGATATGCCGCTAACGCTCCGCCCACACGTTTAGCTTTGTCAGCGCCGATTCCCTCGTTTACAACTCCTCTGAAACCGAAAGTCCCGAAAAGTTTCTTCTGCTTGCGGATGTTTTTATAATCATCAATTTTCCCTGTGAAATCTTCGCATACCATAACTCTCGGATAGGTTTTTGATGTATTAAAGGATAACTAAAACCAATCCGGTATGGTAAAAATAACAATTTATTCAAGGAAAGATTGCCACCTGTGCGATATTGCTAAGGAAACACTTCTAAAAACCAGAAAAGAATTTCCATTCTCCCTGACAGAAGTGGACATCGAAAAAGACAAAGAGATATTTGAAAAATACAAGTATCTGATACCCGTAATAAAAATAGACGGAGAAGAAACCTTCACTTACAAAGTAAACGAGGCTGAATTAAAAACGATTCTAAAACTCAAATCTCAACCTCGATGAACACTGGCACTATACTTATTAGCCCGCCCAAACCAAAAAGGGCAATGGCAATATAATAATTGCCCTTTGATACATTATCTATACTGAACGCCAGCAGTACCAGTCCCAGTATTTTGGATACTGCATCTATGCGTTCGTATTTGGATTTTGAAAGTTTCATTCTCCGTGAACTATGCCGTAGTATGTGAAGAACAGTACACCGATAAGGGCAATAATCCCAAGTGCAACTGCCAGTTTTCTTTTCCTTATATCAGATGAGGGATTCCTGTCAATAAACGGCACCAGTATCAAAAGACCGTACCAGAGAATCATTGGCACCGTTACTCCTATGATTTTTGCTTCTATCGGTCCAATATTCCATGTCCAGAACTTCAGGAAACCGAAGACGTAAAGGAAATACCATTCCGGATATATCGGAGTCGGGGTATCAAATGGGTCAGCCGGCTTAAGTAGGCTTGCCGGGTAATTCGATGCCAGTAATATTAGGCTTCCCGCAATAAGGCACATCACCACAACTTCACGAAGCAGGAAATGCGGGAAAAACGGAAGCCCGCGCACACGTAATACTTCTGGTTTCGGTTCTTCTTCCACTTCATGTTTTTCAACTTCAATCAATGTCATATCAGAGCCTCCCTGAAATACCCTGTATCCTTACCATCAGGAAATGTATTCCCAGTAAAACCGCAATGGCCATTGGAAGAATCAATACGTGTATGGCAAAAAACCTTGTCAGCGTCTCGGCGCCGATATCCGTTCCACCCATCAGGATTAGCGAGATGTATCCGCCAATAATCGGTAGTGAGCCTGCGATGCCGGTTCCTATCTTTGTGGCCCAGAATGAAAGCTGGTCCCACGGGAGCAAATATCCTGAGAAACCGAAGGTAGTGACGGTCAAAAGAAGGAATATGCCTACAACCCAGTTCAATTCACGGGGCTTCTTATATGCGCCCATGAAATATATCCTGATCATATGTAGCATCACAGCTGCTATCATGGTATTTGCAGCCCAGTGATGCACGCTCCGGACGAGTGACCCCATCGGGACTGTTGTCATGATAGCCTGCACGCTATTGTACGCTTCAGCGGGTGTTGGTTTGTAATACATTGCCAGGAATATTCCGGTTATAACAAGAATAATGAAACACAGGAACGCTGTCCCGCCGAGGCAATAAAGTGGATTTGAAATAACATTTTCGGGCGCAGGATGCTTGACTATTGAGGGCAGCAGTTCTCTTAATTTAAACCTGTCGTCAAGCCACTTGTATATCTTGTCACTGAATGACATTTAAGCCGCCCCCGCATAGAACGATATGGATTTCACATAGTTGGGGTCCTTCCATGTAAGAGCGTAAACCGCGCCCTCCCTTACTGCAATATCGATCGCTGGCAAAGGAGATGGAGGAGGTCCCGAGATTACGGCGCCCGTGTTCGGGTCGTATTTCCCTAGATGGCAGGGGCAAACTATCACACTCTCATCGGATTTCCATGAGGCGATGCATCCAAGGTGAGTGCATACACTCCCGAATGCCTTGAAGCCCGCGGGCATGTGCAGAAGGACTGCAGCCTTGCCATTGAAAACAAAATTTTTTGCACTACCTGTCGGGACTTCATCCACCGAAGCAATTCTTACTTCTACGGATTCACCCTTTGCCTGGATTTGCGGCCAGAGATATTTCAATACCGCTGCTACCGCACCCGATGCGAAAAATAATGCCACAAGACCGATTAATATCTCGGTGAGTTTCCTTCGTGTTAAGGTGATGGTGATTTTATCGTCCATGTTTTCACTCCAGCGTTGTAACGTATTCATCCTGCAGCAATCCCTTTACATAAAGATACAAAATGGCCGCCAGGATGAAAAGGAGGTACGCCATCAGTTTTCCAATGCCTTCTATGAATGATTCCGTTGATGCCGCCGAAGGTTCACTAAATATAATCTTCCAGACCATGTCGCTTGTAATTCCCGCAGCAGCGAATGTCAGTAAAATTATTAAAATAAATGCGATCTGCGACCAGAAACCTAGTTTCTCCGGCCCGTATTCAATATTTTCTATATGCATAAATCTCACAACCGTATAATATAAACTACAATTAATATTAGAAAAATTGTGGCCATTGCGCGCAGACCCACGTCCCAGGTATTCATGTGGATTCCTATTTCGATTTCCTTCGTAGGTTCGGGAGTAGGCGTGGTTACAGGAGCAGGCACATAACCTGCAAACGAATGATTATGTGTCCCATAATAAACACCAGTTGGATTGAGCTGCGGAGGGCCGTCAGGTGAATGGCAATACGGGCAATTCCGGCTTTCCTTTACCGCATACTCGGGCCTCGCGGATGTTATGGCAGGCAAATATGATATAAGTATTATCGCAAGCAAAAAAAGGATTTGTAAATTTTTGTTATTCATCTATTTACACCTCATTTATTTTCTGCGCCGGAGCAGGTATATTGCAATAATTCCTGTCATGGATGCTATCATGCCAAATCCCGGAGTCGGTTTGGACACTGGCGGCACTCCGGACTCCTGCTGTGCTTTCTGAGCAGCCGCTATTCCACTATTAGTTACATTTCCGAATGACTTCAAGTCAAATGCATGCCAGAGGATTGGAAGGCCGTCTCTTATTGATATTGCGTTATTAAGGTCGTTCTGTGCGGCCGATACATCCGTCCCGTTCTGTTTTGCCTGCTGTATGTCATTATATGCCAGTTTTATTTCATTCGTCAATTCATCTGCATTCTGAAGCGCTGCGATTGCCCTGTCAGGAGCATCCGATGGGGCGATTCTCATGTCGATATTATGGCACTGGCTGCAAAGGTCGTGGAACTCGCTTATATTCAGAACCTTGAACTCATGCGGTTTGTGGCAGGTATCACACGAAGGGGCCTGCTGGAGAGCTTTCAATTTCTGATAGTGTTCAGAATTCTTGAACTGGGCTAATTCATTAGTATGGCATTTTCCGCAAGTTTCAGGAACATTCCTGTAAAAAATACTGCTGTTGGGATTAGAAGCTAAAAATATTCCGATATGCGCCGTTTCTTTTACATCCGAATTCGGATTGCCTCCATGGCAATTATCGCATGTGACATTGAAAAGCGCATGTTTGGATTTTGTCCACTGTAAATAATTATTTTGAGCAAAATTATTGAGGGTTGATGTATGGCATTGAAGAGAACATGGTATGTCCCGCGCCAGATGCTGTAACCTTATCTCATTGAATTGTTGTTCAGTCTCATTAAACGCAGAAAGTTTTTCATGGCAATTTAAACATGAATTATCTGCGATAGCCTGAGGTACGAATAAAATAGCTAATAAAAGCGGAATAACAAATAAAAATGGTTTTTTAAATTTCATTTCTGCCTCCTTATATCAGTTTCACTTTGATTCACCTAGACCGTTTCAAGAAATATGCAACAAACAGGCCAATTACAAAAAGGGCTACCCCGAATCCTGGTGCCTTCGTAGTTTCTGGCGTTGCCTGAGCATATGACGCTGCATTCGTAGCATTTTGTGCGTCTGCAATACCCCTTTGGACTTCAGTATCAAAAAAGGTTAAATTAAACCTGTGCCATACCGAGGGAGTCTCTTTGAGGATTGTCATTGCTGAACCCAGATTTACTTCTGCCCGGGTCACATCCAAATTTTTTGCTTTTGCAGTATTTATTGCGCTACTGGCTTTTGAAATTTCAATCCGCAATTCAGCAACCGAAGACAATGCTTTTTCTGCTTTTGCTGGTATTGTCGGGTTGATGCCAGTTATATTATTATGGCAGTTACTGCAGAAATCCTCTATTTCAGAAGCTGTCAGGACATGCACGCTATGCGCCTGGTGACATGTGATGCATGCCGGGGCAGGTACTTCTAAACCTGACTCCAAATTCATATAATGTTTAGAACTCTTGAATTCCTCGAGTTCGGCCTGATGGCATTTTCCGCAGGTTTCTGGTGTATTGGCACGTGCTATGCTGATATTCGATAAACCCACATGAGCTCCTTGCATTGAAACTGCAGATGCATTGCCGCCGTGGCATTTTTCGCATGTTACGCCAAAAAGGGCATGCGAGGATATAGACCACAACGCATAGGTGCTGGCCGTGGTCTTGTTTAGTTTATCCTCATGGCACACTATTGAACACGAAATGCCATTTTCAAGATGCTGGATACGTATCTCAATAAATTGCCTCTGTTCTCCTGTACTAAAAAGTAATGTGCGATGGCAATCTGCACAAGAGTTATTGGGTAAATTTGGTGTTGCCGCTATCGCAGGCTGAGCCATTAGTATAGATACGGCCACCAAGACAAAAACTATTCCTACTATGGTGCTTGAACCGTTTTTTAATCGCATATGAGTAACTCCTATCCATCATTAATAATGAAGTTGGTTTATACTTGCAATAAACCATAATAAACTTATCCTTTAGAATAGTACTTCCGCACTGAAATATTTTATATTAGTGTTAAAAATACAGTGGGATGGATATTTGAATAATATAATCGGAATTTTAGTTAAAGATACGCTCAGTGGATAGAAAGATATGGTTTATCGATGCTCACAAACAAAATGCAAAAAATTCCATCCACAGATAGTGTTTTTCATCACATTGAAAAACAAATATATTCAGAATTACAGATACAGTTAGGAAATTCGGTCAATTTTTCATGTCAGATGGCACAACGAAGAACGCTTTTTGGAAAATATACAACAGTTGCCATCGATATTCACGATATTCCTTATATGGGAAGGCTAACAACTCTCTTATCATGGGTTGCAAGCACAACTTCTTATTGCTACAAATACGCAACTATAGACCTAGTCGAGAAAAATCAGAGGCTTACATTAAAGGCAATACCACTAACCCAGCTTTCAAACGATAATGCTAGCGTAAGCTTTCTTTTTTCTTAGTTAAAGGATTCTTGCATATGGAGAAATCCAGTTGATAAAGCTAAAATATTCATTTGGTTCGACGTGTAATTTATATTTCCAAGAGGATTTATTGGATTCTGTAATTACTAGCGGAACTACTAAATAAAAATTATTTCAGGATGCTACGGTCCTGGCACTCAAAGTTAAATCCGAACTCCCCGCGCTGATGGGGACTTTTTACTTGCGAAGTTGAAGCTGGCCGCTTATGGTTGGGTGTGGTGGAAGTGGCTGGGAAGGTCGCAAATGAGCGGAGTAGAGTTGTGATGCATTTGAAGTGCCTCTAAACCACCAAAAAAACTTATTACTCACCTGTGCATAGTGAGAGCCATGATTATTTCGATGACCCTTGAACTCAAGGATATCCCGGGGCAACTGGTCCTGGCGCTTGCGCCAATATCGGAACTCCATGGCAATATCATGAGCGTCGTGCACCAGCATTACGAGAAGACGCCACGCGGGACAATCCCGGTTCAGGTCACTTTCGAAATAGAGCACACGGTCCTTAACAAACTCATCCAGCGGCTTGAAAAAAGCGGCGTCAGGGTAGCAAGGGTCGGAGAAGAGCGCCTGCGCTCCACGGTTTCAGTTATTCTTATAGGGCACATCGTTCATTCGGATATGGGCGACACCATCGACAAAATAGACTCCACAGGTTTTGCGGAAGTTGTGGACATGTCGCTCTCAATGCCTGCCATAGAAAAAACATCGTCCGCCTATCTCGTCATCAACGCCGTCGGCGAGAAGGAATTGGGCATGGCTCTGGATATCCTCAGGGAAGTGGCAGATAAAAAAGACCTTCTCATGATAGAACCAATACGGCTGAATTCGGTGGAAGCATGAAGACTATCAGGATATCGATTATAGGGTTTGGCGCCGTGGGGCAGGGAGTCGCCCGTTCACTCATTTCAAAACAGGAATATCTTAAAAAAGAGGGTTTTGATATTCGGGTCGTGGGAATATCCGATTCAAAGGGCAGTGAAATAAACACGAAGGGAATAGACCTTGAAGGCGCTTTGAACAGAAAGAAACAAAAAGGCACAGTCGCAACCGGTGGGTCAAATGCGATTGAGCTAATCCGCAATGTCGAGCATGATATTGTCGTGGAAGTTACTCCCACTAATATTAAAAATGGAGAACCGGGGCTTGGTAACATACGCGCCGCGCTTATGTCGGGAAAGCATGTGGTAACTTCAAATAAAGGTCCTCTTGCATTGCATTTCACCGAGTTAAAGGAAGCTGCCGAAGACAACGGTTTGCACCTGCGGTATGAGGCGACAGTTGGGGGTGCGGTTCCCATATTCAACCTTGTACATGAAGCTCTTGCCGGAAATTTCATTATCGGGATTGAGGGCATACTCAACGGCACCTGCAATTATATCCTGACAAGGATGGCGGAAGAGAGAATGCCGTATGAGCTTGTATTGAAAGAGGCGCAGGAACTCGGGATAGCAGAAACCGACCCGGCGTATGATGTGGAAGGCATCGATTCTGCGATTAAACTGGTCATTATAGCAAATTCAATATTCGGGCAGAATGCAACGTACGGCGATGTGGATATAACCGGTATTACAAAAATCACGCCCGAAGCGCTTGAACTTGCAAACAAGAATAATTATGTTGTGAAACTCGTATGCGAGGCGCGGGAGGGAAAGCTCACTGTTGCGCCGCGCCTTGTCCCGAAGCGCCACCCGCTTGCAGTGGGCGGGACATTGAACGTAGCGTCGATACTGACAGACCTTGCGGGAAGGATAACCATCAGCGGGAAAGGGGCGGGTTCGATTGAGACTGCAAGTTCTATCCTGAGCGATATCCTCTACATTGCAAGAAATCCATGAAGGCTGTTCTCGCGAGGGTTGAGGAAGCTGAAAGCGTAAGGCAAAAACTGCTTTTAGTGGATGCGCTTGATAAAACAAGGAAACTCGTCAGGAAGGAACGCTTTGTTGAAATCCCGGTAAAGTCCGATATCAAAGGTTTCACAGTGGTCGAACAGGAAACTCCCTGCTTATACATCCCGAAAAAGACCCTCGGCGATGTTCTCGGTATTCCCGCAGGCGAAAGAAAACTTTTACCTTCTGGATGGCAGGTTCTCGGGGATATTGTCATAGTTACGGTCAGGGCAGAACTGGAACATCGAAAAGCAGAGATAGGAGAGGCATTATTGTCTTTATATCCTGGATGCAGGACAGTGCTGCTTGACAGGGGAATCACAGGTCGGATGAGGCAGCCGGTCCGGGAAATAATTGCAGGGGAAAATACAGAAACCATACACCGGGAGAATGGCTGCTTTTTTAAGCTCGATGCCATGCGGATAATGTTTTCCGGGGGTAATCTCGCTGAAAAAAAGCGAATGAGCAGGCTTGGAAAAGGTGAGGTTGTTGTCGATATGTTCGCCGGCATCGGGTATTTCTCAATACCCATGGCAGTGCATTCAAAACCGAGGAAGATATTTGCAATAGAGATTAACCCTGAAGCTTTTGGTTATCTGGAAGAGAATATCAGGCTTAACAGGGTCGGAGACAAAATCGAGCCTGTAGCAGGCGACTGCTCGAAAGTCGCTCCGCGAGGGATAGCAGACCGTGTGCTCATGGGTTATTTAGATGCACATCCTTATCTTGAGCATGGCATCCGTGCGCTTTTGCCGGGCGGGATTATTCACTATCATGAGGCTGTGCCCGAAGCTGTTGAGAGCCGCCCTGTTGAGAGGGTAATCGCGGCTTCGGGGAAGCTAGGGAGGAATGCGGAGATAATCGAGGTTCGTAGGATAAAGAAATACTCGCCCGGGGTGTGGCATGTAGTGGTGGATGCGAAGGTTTGTTAATATTTTAAGCTGCTGCAGTAGCAGCCGTTTTGCTTCTTATCATCTCTTAAATTCCAGGGCATTTATGGTTGTTAAGACATGCCCATGAGGGGATATGATTAAGGACTCGAATCCCAGAACTCCATCATCTTGGAGATAGTATAGCAGTAGTAATTGGCAGATAGACATAGAACCTCAAACTCCATGCAGCTTAAGGCTAAAAGTTAATTCTGGCATAAATTTGGCATAATCTTGGAAAATTGCTTTAGGTATTCAATCTAATTTATGGACAGAGGGACCAGATTCCTATCCTATCCAAAGAGTCTATCCAACTTTTTTTGGTTCCTCAAACACCTTCTCCTTCCAGTTATCTTTTTTAAATATTCTCACAAAATGATAAGGAGATCATAACTGAGTAACGCTATCTGCTGGAACTCAATCTGGCATGGGCTCTTATGATATCTAATTTAGTCAAAATTCCCACAAGTTTTGTCGGGTCATTGCTATCGACTACAAGAAGCCTGCCAATTTTCTTATCGAGAAGCTCCATAAGAGCCTCTTCAAGCGAATCTTCAGGTTCTGCCACTATCAGTTCCCTGGTCATCGCATCTTTTACCTGGGTTTTATCTCTCTTATCGGGAGGAACCTTCTCTGCATCCTCAAAAGTTATTATTCCGACCAGTTTTTCATCCTCTACAACAGGAAAACCTGTAAAGCCAGATTTATGAATTAAATCAAGTACCTCCTGAGCGCTCAATGAAGGGCTAACCGTGACGATCTTCGTAATCATCGCCTCTTTCACTTGCGCCCTCTCAAGTATATCCACGGTCATCTCACGCCTGTGCGCAGGTGATGATGCGCGGTTTTCTACCTGTTTTTCGTTCGTTGTCCATTTGCCTGAGAGCGTATAGGAAATTGTCGAGGCTACCATAAGCGGAGCGAGTAAATTATAATTCCCTCCCATTTCTGAAACCATAACAATCGCCGCTATCGGCACTTTTGCAGCACCTGCAAGCAGCGCTCCCATCCCCACCAGTGCATAAGAGCCAGGCTGGGTTATTATATTCGGAAATACAAGAGCTATTATCTGCCCGAAAGCACCCCCAACCATAGACCCGATGACAAGAGAAGGGGCAAATAAACCGCCGCTGCCGCCCGAACTGATGGTAAACGATGTTGCGAGGATTTTTGCAAGGACAAGAACCATCATCAAAATTATCGACATCTTGACAATTTCGCCGTTAATAGCTATCTGAGTCCAGCCATAACCGGTTCCCAGAACTTCCGGGAAAATTATCGCTATAATTCCCACCAAAAGCCCTCCGATTGCAGGTTTAAAATGAGGCTTGATTTTCAGGGGTTTGAATACCCTGTCGCGCAAACCGTATAAAATTATTACAAACAATATTACAGTTACGGCGCATAATACCCCGAGAATCCCATAAAAAACAAGTTCCCTCGGGTCTGTGAAATTGAAACTTGGCGTAGTGAATACATGCCCCCACCCGAAAAAGGATGAGAATATAGAATAGGCTACTGTGGATGAAATAAACGCAGGCACAAGTCCCTCTGTCTCCATATCGCTTTTATAGAGCACTTCTATTGCAAAGATGGCACCGCCGAGCGGCGCTTTAAATATGCTCCCTATACCGGCAGCAGTACCGCAGATGACCATTATTCTTCGGTCACGGTCACTCAGTTTCAGGAACGAGGCAAGCGTTGAACCAAAGCCTGCGCCGATTTGGGCTATCGGTCCTTCCCTGCCTGCACTCCCGCCTGAGCCTATGGTTATCATTGATGTTATTGCCTTAATAAGCGGGACTCTTTTCCTGATAAAACCTCTTTTATTGTTATAGGCGTCAATAACCGCATCAACGCCGTCCCCTTCAGCTTCCGGGGCATAGGTAAATACGATGATGCCTGCAATCAATCCTCCTGCTGCCGGTAATAAGAAGAGAAACCATCTAATATTGGTTACAGGATGTCCGAATAAAGAAGGTTCTCAGCCCGGCAGAGGAGGATAGTAGCCGCCGATTCCACCTAGGGCGTAATTGGAAACTGCGCTCAATCCTAAATAAAATAATATGGCTCCAAAACCTGAAACTATTCCTATCACAATACTGAATAATGTCCATCTTTGAACCTCTCGAAGATTAAGTTCTTTTAGAATTTCATTGAGTTTCAAGTTATGTTCATCAACCTAAGTGTTTAATAAATCTCATTATATATTAATTTCATGTTAAGAAGAATTAAGCAAAATAAGGATCTATCTGCCAGAACTCAGAGATTTTAATTTTTCTCTGAAGGATTTAAGAGATTCATGATCGATAAGCGCATAAACAAAATCCCCGCTATGAAGCTGGAAATCATCGCTCATATCGTAAATTACCTCTTCTTTCCTGGATATCATCAGTATGGGGCAAATCCCCTTCAAGTCTCCGTACTTTATTCCTGAAGCGGTTATCTCGAATTCAGCGATATGCCTTGACTTGAGCCTTTCGGTGAGGAAAACACCTGTGATCTCCTTAGAAATTGTGGAAATGGCAAGCATCTCTCCAATTACATCATGCAGGGAAACCGCTACATCAGCACCGGACTCCCTGGCACCTTCCATAAGTTCTCTCTCATTAACTATGGTTATTGTGCGGATTTCTTTATTGAGCTTTTTAGCACTCAGGACTGCAAGCATATTATCGCAGTCATCATCGAACGTCGAAACCAGTGCACAAGCTCTTTCCGCTCCAGCCTGCCTGAGTGCTTCAAAGGCATGGGTAACCGGTGCGTGTATCGCTGGGATTCCCTGTGCTCTTAATGCATCTACCTGGTTTGCATCCTTTGCAATCACTATGTATTCCAATTCGAGTTTTTTCAGATTTTCTACAATATACTTTCCCAAAAATTTATAACCCATAACTATTACGTGGTTCTTCATTCTTTTCGCCTTCTTTAAAGTAAGTTCTTCGATCAGAAACTCTTTTTTCACCGCTGCGGAGACGGTTCCCTGCACAACGGAGGCAGCGGAGCCTACGCTTACTATAAATATGATTATCAACCAGGCTTTTTCCGATGCAGGCATGGTTACTATGTTAGGAGCATAGATGCCGATGGTTGTTATAGTGGAAACCGAACCCAAAAAGGCAGTAAGAAAGTCAAGTTTCTGATATTGCATGAATATTAGAGTACCGAGCCCAAACATCAAGCCGATAATCAAAAGCTGTATCCATATGTGTTTGAGCACGGAATACGGGGCGTAAATAAAAAAGTCCAGCCAATCCTCCAATGAATTTATTATTTTGTTAGCCACGGGCAATTTCACCGATATATCAATTCATTGTAATATGGTTTATTTATGGAAATCGGTTCGGGGAAAAGAACCCTTTCCTTTGCAAGTGCTGTCTGGATGTCAACAATGGGCGATATGGCTTTTCCTTTTGCCCAGATATATTGAAGAATAAAAAATATTAGATATATATAGAAAAGATATTGCTTTTCAAGATATGATTAAATAGTAAAATATCCAACTTATTATTGAAAAGTGTGTGGGCAGTTCATTCTCAATAATGTTGAACCTGCATGCACCTTAAAATTCGGGGGAAGAATTAATCTGAAATGCAATTCAGGCGATTATGGATCAGCATATAATAAGTACGGAAGAGGCGAAAAATACTTCATTAAGTGAACTTGAACAGAAGCTCTCGTCAGGTGAAAATGGTATTTCTTCGCAAGAAGCTGAGAAGAGGCTCTTGCAGTACGGATACAATGAAATATCCGAGAAGAAAATAAGCCCACTTATCAAGTTCTTACGATATCTCTGGGGACCTATTCCCTGGATGATCGAGATTGCAGCAATCCTTTCTGCAATTATCCGCCACTGGGATGATTTCGCGATAATCTTTGCGCTGCTGGTTATAAACGCAGTTGTGGGGTTCTGGGAGGAGCACAAGGCTGAAAACGCCATCGAATTATTAAAGCAGAAGCTTGCGCTCAGGGCTCGTGTACTGCGGGATCGCAAATGGCTCCAGATCCCGGCACGCGAGCTTGTACCTGGGGATGTGGTGCGCGTGCGCCTGGGGGATATTATCCCTGCGGATATCAAACTGATGGAGGGCGAGTATCTCCTCGTGGATGAAAGCGCACTCACGGGAGAATCCCTGCCTGTGGAAAAACACGCCTCTGATATAGGATACTCAGGTTCCATAATCAGGCAGGGGGAAATGAACGCGCTCGTGGTCAGCACAGGGATGAGCACATATTTCGGCAGAACCGCAAAGCTTGTCGAAGAGGCAAAAACCAGGAGTCATTTCCAGCGGGCAGTGATCAAGATCGGCGATTATCTTATCAGGCTGGATGCGGTGCTTGTCTCAATTGTATTTATTCTTGCGATTTATCGCCACGAGAGCGTGCTTGAGACACTTCAGTTCGTGCTGGTTCTGACCATTGCGTCTATTCCTGTAGCACTGCCCGCGGTTCTGTCCGTAACGATGGCGGTTGGCGCTATAGCACTTGCCAAAAAAGAGGCAATTGTCAGCAGGCTTGTCTCAATAGAGGAACTGGCGGGTATGGATACCCTGTGTGCGGACAAGACAGGCACAATCACCAGGAACGAGCTTACGGTAGCCGAAGTCAGACCGTTTGAAGGGTTCAAGGAGAATGACGTGCTCCTGCTGGGCGCCCTTGCATCACGTGAGGAAGACCAGGATCCCATTGATAATGCGATATTCGCGAGGGTAAAACCCCTGAGGCATGAGATGCCTGTCTATAAAACAATTTCTTTCGTTCCTTTCGATCCGGTTTCAAAACGCACCGAGACGACAATCGAGGGTGCCGATGGCGTCAGGTTCAAGGTATCCAAAGGCGCGCCGCAGGTCATCTTCGAACTTGCAGCCGATAAGGAAGTGAGTTCTCGTGTCAATGAAATAGTCAGCGGTTTTGCTGCAAAGGGACACCGCTCCCTCGGGGTGGCAGGCACAGATTCTCAGGGCAATTGGAAGTATGCGGGGATTATTGCCATCTATGATGCGCCTCGTGAGGATTCAGCTTCGGTCATAAAAGCTGCGCAATCGATGGGAGTGGATGTAAAAATGGTGACTGGCGACCACATTGCGATTGCAAAGCAGATAGCATCCCAGGTGGGCATGGGAACCAATATCGCACCAGCTTCAGCCTTCATTGATAAACCAGACACTGAGGCGCAGGTTGTGGTTGAAAAAGCAGATGGTTTTGCCCAGGTATTCCCCGAGCATAAATACCGGATTGTACAACTTTTACAGAGCAAAGGACATATCGTGGGCATGACAGGCGATGGGGTAAACGATGCCCCTGCGCTTAAGAAAGCAGATGCGGGGATTGCAGTCGCAGGAGCAACGGACGCGGCTAAATCCGCTGCAGACATCGTGCTCACGCGACCAGGGCTTTCGGTCATTATCGATGCCATCAGGGAAAGCCACAAAATATTCCAGCGAATGACGAGTTACGCCACATACCGCATCGCGGAGACGATCCGCGTACTGATAATGCTTACGCTTGCCATCATCTTCTTTAATTTCTATCCCCTGACCGCGGTGATGATAGTCATCCTCTCTTTGCTTAACGATTTACCCATAATGACGATTGCCTATGATAACACAAGGATAATCGGTAGACCTGCAAGCTGGGAGATGAGGAAAGTTCTGTTCATCGCAACCATTATCGGTGCGGTGGGTGTTGTCTTCAGCTTCCTCCTGTTCTTTTACAGCGAACAGGTGCTGCACCTTCCACGCCCCGTCATACAGACGCTGATGTTCATGAAATTCGCGGTGGCAGGTCACCTGACGATTTACCTTACGCGTACGCATTCACACCATTTCTGGTCGCGCCCGTTCCCTGCGGGTATTCTTTTCTGGACGACTGAAGCCACGCAGTTCGTGGGTGTGCTGTTCGCGGTGTATGGGGTTTTCATGGTGCCCTTGGGCTGGAGCCTTGCGGCGCTTGCCATAGGATTTGCGCTTGCGGATTTCATCGTGGCTGATTCTGTGAAAATTTATTTCTATAAGAGGCTTGAAGGGGCTTTGCCCCAAAAAGCCTGATTTTCGGCGACATTAGGAGCAAGTGACGGACTTTAGGAGCAAGATAGACGTTTAAACTTCAACGGCTTTGCACTTAAATAGGTCATTTTGGCTTATTAAAAGTGCAGGATTGAAACGTATGTGCAATTAACCCAAAAAGGTCCTGCGAGCGGTTCTCAAGATAATTTCAAGACCTTCCTCTCTTTCCTCTTTCAGTATCTATAAGATAAGCCAGTAAGATAAATATCATGCTCAGAATTAACTGAAATTGTATGAGTGTCGTATATGTGGAGACTCCCGCCCTAAAATAGGCTATGGCACTTGTCACCCAAGAAATTATCAGTCCAACTCCAACCCCCCGTATATACGTGCTTCTTTTATCCATATTTATTACCACTCATCGTAACTTATATTGACATAGCAACCTTTAATAGCTTACCGAAAACTTGGCTTAATTCCCAACTCCTGCAGCTTTAAGGGACGGCGTGATGCGTGGCGTCTCTGGATTCAATACGGCATCAACCTGCATTCATCCAGGAAGAACAGGAGGGTAAAAAAGAGAAGCCGGATTCAATGCTGCATATGTGATTGCTTTCAATTTCTAGATCATTTTACTCTTAAATATGATCCCGTCGTCTGGCAATATCCTCATCGGCATCGCAATCGGGACATCGATAAATCCCTTTGTGGCCAATCATTCTGCCCCCGCAAATCGGGCATCGAATTTCTGGATTACTTTTTTTATCCTTGTCTTCATCG
Organism: uncultured archaeon; assembly: GCA_902386255.1. Classification (GTDB taxonomy): domain Archaea; phylum Halobacteriota; class Methanosarcinia; order Methanosarcinales; family Methanoperedenaceae; genus Methanoperedens. Next base: position 9,192 of record CABMII010000068.1, on the reverse strand, counting down.
CTCATTCTAACCTCCTCCGCAGGTCTTGAAATCTTTTTCTTTCTATTTCGCCACATAATTATCTGCAGTCAATAGAATAAATATTTTTCCTGAAACGATTTATATCACAAATTACCACGGTGGAGGTGGCGGTGCACAGGTTTTAATCCGTTTTATTTTTCAAGAACCAGTGCACCAACATATCCGCAGTCCTTACATCTATACTGATAACCCAGTTCTCCTCCCAAGTAATATGTAACATTACTGGAATTGCATACCGGGCATAGAAGGACTTGCGTTGGGTGACTTTTCTTTTCCTCTTCCTTTATCAGTTCTTCAATTTTTTCTCGTTCCTCGTCATTCTCCGTTGCGCTGTGAATTTTCTAGTCCCCCTTTCAAAATAATTATCAATCAATATACTACTTGAAATGATATAAAACCTTGACTTCGATCTGTTAGCCTCCATGGTAATATGTATGGAGTATGGGATGCGAGCAGAGTAATCGATGCCCAGGACGGGATCCGAACCCGTGACCTCCAGATTTCTCAGGAAGCACAAGCGCCTCATCAAAAATACCCTATGAGTCTGGCGCCCTAACCAACTAGGCCACCTGGGCACAAACCTTTCCTACATGCAAAGGGTATATTAAAATATATCGTATTCCTGCGCGGTAGGTTAATCTTGCGAAGGCACCTCAACTGCTGCGCCCGCTTTTCTTAAATCCTCAAAAAACCCGGGATACGAAATGCTCACGGATTCAATTGTATCAATCGTAGTATCGCCAGCTACCAATCCGGCAACAGCCAGCGCCATGACAATCCTGTGGTCATCCCAGCCATGCACCGCCGCGCCTTTTATCGCGCCGCCATTTATTACCAGCCTGTCCTTTTCCTCTGTGATATCCACGCCCATTTTCTTAAGTTCGACTGTCATTGCATGAAGCCTGTCGGTTTCCTTATACCTCACATGCTCTGCGTTCCCGATGACCATGGTTCCCTTTGAGGCAGCGCCAAGTACTGCCAGCGTAGGCACAAGGTCAGGCGTTTTCCCGACATCCACTTCGATTCCGGTAAGCTCGCTCTTGTTCACCCTGACCTCTCCTTTTTTCTCGTTCCATGAGATTTGCGCCCCCATTTTCCCCAGAATTTCTATCAAAGCCGAATCACCTTGCTCTGAGGGATACAGGTTCTTAATGATAACATCACCGCACAGCGCGCCTGCGGCCATCATATACGATGCTGATGAAAAATCACCCGGGACATTGTAGGAACTCATGTCGTATTCCTGTTCAGGCGGAATTGTAAAAGTGTTCGGGTTATCTGCGGTTATTCTGGCGCCTGCGCCTTTTAGCATGTCGATTGTAATGTTCACATACGGCCGGGATTTCAATTCGCCTTTTATCATTACTTTTGTCTTGTGAGACGCAAACGGGCAGGCGATGAGGAGCGCGGAAATGAACTGCGAACTTACTGAGCCGTCGATATAAACAGGCCCTCCCCTCATTTTACCTCTCACCACAATCGGGGCTTTCCCATTATTGCGTGTGGAGAATGCTTCTGCGCCGAGGTCGTTCAGCGCATTCAGGAGCGGCGTATTGGGTCTTGTCCTGATGCTTGCATCACCCGTGAGAACCGTCGCGCCGTTTACGAGTGAAGCCACCGCGGTCATTATACGAAGAGTGGTGCCAGAGTTTGCAACGTCTATTACATTGTCAGGGATTCTTAATTTCCCGTCAAAGCCTTTGATGGCCAGCGAATCTTTTTTTGATACGATTTCAGCCCCGAAAGCTTCGGATGCCCTTATCGTTGCTTTTGTGTCTTCGGATATCAGCGGGTTGTTGATTGTTGCTTTTTTTGAGAGCGCGGCTATTGCAATAGCCCTGTGGGTGTAGCTTTTTGAGGGTGGGGCGTTGACGGTTCCCTTAATATCTGATTTCTGGATTGTCACTTTCATGTTTGAGGCTAAATAAGGATGAAACTATTTATAATTGCTCTGTATGAGCGTAATTTGGATTAAAATCAGGAGCGATAAACCCGATATAACTTAAGGCATAAAAAGTTTTAAACTTGCAGAATGTATAAGATGAACGGCAAAAGTAACGGACTCTGAATCGGAAGGCATCGGTGAGGATGAATGGCGATTTTGAAGTTCGAATTTTGGGATTTTTAATTATATAAATTATATTATAAAAATTAATATCCTCAATTTTCGTAATCGAAAAAATGCGTTTGAGGTTCTTGCACAAATGCAATGATGCCAAATTAGCACACTATTTTTGGGTAAAGGAAACTTACTAAAGAGGGAAAAGAACAGGAAGTATTTAACTTAACATTATCTATCTAATGAACATGAATGTAGGTATCTATTCCACTGACGATTTATTGCAGAAATGGTACTTAAAAGAACTGGTAAATGCCAGAAATGTACTCAAAGAATTTACATTCTTGAATCAGCTATTTGATGAATTTAAAGGTTATGAGAGTAAACAATACTCTCAAACAAGAAATGTTGTTTTATTTTTGTCTTTGCCAAATTTTAATGGATTTCTTAAACATAATTCAATAAAATCATTAACTCAATTAGAGGATTCCATAAAATTATTTGACGTAACAAATTGGGCTAAAGCCAAATTAAACAATCTAAAATCGAGCCTCTGTAATGATGAATACGATAAGAGTTTGTCCCCTTTTACAGAGTTAACGATAGCCAAACAACTGGCAGAACGTATTAGAGAAGAGAATGTTGAACTTTACCCAAAGCTGCAAAACGGGCGTTTCTCTGATGTCCTTATTACGCTGAATGGAAAATCTGTTTATATCGAAATCGGAAATTTAGGAGAAGGTAAGCCTCAGAAAAAAATTCAGAGCATACTTGATGCTTCTGCTGAATATCTGGGTCAGAAATTGGGAACTACTTGTTATTTAGAGATTGAAATTGATACTGCTGAATTCGTATTTGATGGCAATATCATGAATGTCGAAAAATCTATTTCAAAATTAAATTCAGAAATTGATAAGTATGGTATTCAAAAACTTGCAGGGTTTGAAGGTTGGTTCATGTTGGAAGAAATTATTGAAATGGTTAGAAGTTTATCACTTTACGAAGATATAGATAGAACGAGTTTGCTTCTTCCGCAGGATAAAGAGCTACTAAACCTCGTAAAGGATTCGAGAATGAATGAATGGATTAGTTATTGTAATAGTAGCAAATTAGTAGCCAGCAAGCTAATAAAATCTATAATCGGCTCTCCATCTAAATATCTGCTCGTAGAAATTCACACAGAAAATGTCTATCCATCAAGAGCGGCATTTCTTGAACAAGGTTCATTTGTTAATCGTATAATAAGACATATCATAAAGCAGGTATATGAGGAGAAGCAAATTCAGCCCAATAAGCCAAATATAGTCCTCGTTCAATGTTACAATTGGATTGCTTCGGGTATTGAAAATTTTGAACCAATTCATACAGGACTAATGAAGTTTTTTGATGATGTTAAAGAGAAAAATTTGAGCGGTGTAGCAGTATTTAGTACAGATTTTGATAATACAATGTATATTAGTAATAAGTATGCAGTAACGGAATCGAAGCTTAATGAATCAGATATAGCTCAATTAGGTTTTAGATGGTCGTAAAGACGAGGTAGAATCATAAAACCGTTCCGGTCCTTTCACCCGAAGGGTGATTGCAGCAATCTATAATCGGTGACCAAGATAAGGAGAGAGAGAAGCATCGGCGCGGATGTTTGAGGGCTTGGCATTTCAGTTTGTTTAGTGCATTCCTTTATTCGATACAGGTAAATGTTAATGTCTTTGGAGGATGTATGAAGGAAAGGGTGGAATAAACTATGCAAACAACAAAGTCAGACGATTTCGGCCTGGAAACAAAGTGGTGAGAGAAATGAACGAAGAGAAGCCTTCAAACATAAAAAATATAATTATCGTTGCTGTTTTCATCATCATTGCCATAATAGCATACTTTATAGCCAGACCGCCAGTTCTGTCCGTAGCCCCGGACCCGCCCTCCTTTAATTTTGATATCAGCAGCGCAGGAGCCAGATATCAGGAGTTCTACATATCCAATACCGGCGGAGGGACATTGTCCTGGAATGTGAGAGCTGACCAGCTAATTTTGAAATAGTATATAAAAAGGACATAGAACGCATTGCAGCGGCGTATCGGAAACGGTGGGGGATTGAAACAGGATACTGTAAAATACGATTCTCTGGCCCAATAATAGTAACCAGATATCGTAGGCTTTCTTTTTTCTAAGTTAAAGGATTCTTGGATATGGAGAAATCCAGTTGATAAAGCTAAAATTTGGTTCGACGTGTAATTTATATTTCCAAGAAGGATTTATTGGATTCTGTAATTACTTGCGGAACTACTGGTCTTATAGAAAGTATAATACTCCATGGAATTAATTTTGATACACAATGGCGAAGGATTCAATAGGCGTAATATTCGGGAAAACCAGTTCATTGAATTTCAGGTTCGCTGTTTCTGACAGCCTGGCAACCAAAAGGTCTGATTACATCAAGGTCTGGCATGAATCCGACGGCTGGACTCTTGGACAGGTCTCAACAATCACAAGCTCAAACGAGGATTTCTCAGTTGAAGAAGCGGTAGATGTAGCAGAAGGCTCATCGAAGATAGGCGACATGAATGAACATATCATCGCAGACGCAACCGTGATAGGAGTCCGGGATAAGGAAGGGGTGCTTCGCGCCCCCAAATCCCCGTTCAGTCCCGGCGACAAGGTTTTTAAAGCAGATGAACTGCTCATAAAACAGACACTCGGTTTAATGCGCGGGGATGTGTATATCGGCCTTCTTGACGGGCAGAATGTCCATGTCAATCTCGATGCCAATAATCTCGTGCAGAAGCACTGCAGCATCCTTGCAAAGACCGGCGCAGGAAAATCCTATACGGGAGGAGTTATTCTTGAAGAACTGCTCGATAAGAGCGTACCGCTTTTGATAATCGACCCGCACGGTGAATATTCAACGTTGAAATTCCCGAATGATGATAAACCCGCATCCTTTGAGCGTTACGGCATAACACCAAAAGGTTACGCCACCCAGATAACTGTTTACACGCCTGCGAGTAAACTCCTCAACCCTGCCGCAGATGCTCTTTTCAGGTTGAACGGCATAAACCTCGGAATGAAAGAGTTCACGCAGCTTTTCTCTGAAGACAGGTCGCAGAACGAGACGGGCATACTCTTTGAAGCAGCTTCAAAACTCAAGGCTGAAAAAGAGAAATATACGATTGACGATATCATTTTTGAAGTGGGACAGAATAAAAGCAAAATCAAATGGAACGTTATCAATAAGCTTGAGACGCTTAGGGAAACCGGATTATTGTCTGATAAAGCTACTACAATTAATGAACTCGTCCAGGAAGGCAGGGCTTCGATTATCGATATGAAAGGCGTTAATCCCGACCTCCAGGCAATGATTGTTGCCAAACTTTGCGCTGATATTTTCGAAGCGCGAAAACTCAATACTGTACCTCCGTGCATGCTTGTGCTGGAGGAGGCGCATAATTTCTGTCCTGAAAAAGGATTTGACAGGACGGTGAGTTCTGATATCCTTCGCACAATAGCTTCAGAAGGACGAAAATTCGGTCTCGGGCTTATGGTTGTTTCACAGCGTCCCGCCCGTGTGGATAAGAACATCCTCTCGCAGTGCAATACACAGATAATAATGAAGGTGACAAACCCCAACGACCTGAAAGCCATCAGTAAAGGTCTTGAAGGTATAAGCTCAGACGTCGAGGAGGACATAAAGCGCCTGTCGCCGGGTGTGGCGATGATAGTCAGTACCTATATCGAACGCCCGATACTGGTGGATATCAGGACGCGAAAGAGCAAGCACGGGGGAGCAAGTGTGCCGGTCGTAAAAGCGGCGGTCGAAGAGAAGAAAAAAGAAGTTCCGCAAATGCAGGAACCTGAAGTAAAGATTGGACAAAAAAAAGAACAGGCTGGCAAGGAGAGCGCAAAAAAACCCAGGACTAAACCTGAAATGGGTTTGATTCAAAAAACAAACGGTTGGCAAAAAATAAAGGTTTTGTCTCAAAAAATGTTCGGGTCGAGGAAAAAATGACAACATTAATTGAAATGGCTCATGCCGGCATCGTTACAAAGGAGATAAAATCAGTCGCGGCAAAAGAGGGGGTAAACACCGATGCCATAAGAGCTCTTGTGGCAGAGGGGCTGCTCGTTATCCCAAAAAATATCAATAGCAAAACCGAACCGATGGGCATCGGCAAATTAATGCGTACCAAGATAAACGCAAACGTAGGCACATCCAGAGATTATGTTGATATTGAGGCCGAGGTGGAAAAAGCCCTGACCGCTGAAAAATACGGCGCAGATACCATAATGGACCTGTCCACAGGCGGCGACCTCGACCTGACACGGAAGCGCATTATCGACGCAGTGAGCGTGCCTGTGGGCTCAGTCCCGATATACCAGGCTGCAGGCAGCGGCATCGGGAATATGACCTCTGATGATATGTTCAATGCAGTCAGGAAGCATGCAGATGACGGTATCGATTTTGTCACCATCCATGCAGGCGTTACTCTCAGTTCTTTTGAACGCTTAAAATCAAGCGACAGGATACTTGATGTGGTGAGCCGCGGCGGCGCTTTCACAATTGCATGGATGAAGCATAATGACAGGGAGAACCCGTTTTATTCAGAATATGATTACCTGCTTGAGATTGCAAGGGAATACGACCTGACCATCAGCCTTGGCGACGGTATGCGCCCCGGATGTATCAATGATGCTTCTGACAGGGCGAAATTCGAGGAATTTATTATTCTTGGCGAGCTTGTTAAAAAGGCGCGTGCAGCCGGAATCCAGACCATTGTTGAGGGTCCTGGGCATGTTCCGGTTGATGAAATCGGCCTGTCTGTCACTGCAATGAAGCACCTCACAGGTAATGCGCCGATTTATCTTCTTGGCCCGCTTGTTACTGATATTGCACCCGGCTATGACCACATCACAGCAGCCATCGGCGGGACTGTTGCAGGCATGCACGGCGCTGATTTCCTGTGCATGACAACGCCTGCAGAACACCTTGCCCTGCCGGATGCCGGGGACATCAAGGAAGGGACGATTGTAACGAGGATTGCGGCGCATGCAGCCGACCTTGTGAAAGTTGGGGTTCGTGAGAGGGCGCGTGCCTCTGACCGCGAGATGGCTCTGGCGCGCAGGGACTTGGATTGGAGCAGGCAGTTTGGGCTTGCGATTGACAGCGAGAAGGCAAAGGAGATTCATGCAAGGAGCAGGAATTTGGATACTTGCAGCATGTGCGGGGAGCTTTGTTCGATTAAGATGATGAGAGATGTGATGAAGGAATAAAGTAAACATCTCAGCGAAAATTTTTAAAAATAAAAAAATAAGTAAAAAATTAATACTACCAAGAGAGATAAAAAAGGGATTATTATGGGCGTGGTATATCAAGCAGAATTTCAGTATTCAAAGGATGGAAAAGAACTAGCTCTTACCAGAACATTGCCCGATGGCAGTCAGGATACTAGCCCTGTAAATTTGAAGGAGATTTCTGAACTGGAAGAGATATGTCGAGATTACAAGTGGAATCAATCGTTAGATTTATCGAAGCAAATAGGTGCAAGGCTTTTTTCTATCCTCAATGGTGACAGGCAGACTTTGATAAGAGCCCTTGAAGAAGCGGACAGTTATGGCGAATGTCTTCAGGTGATTTTGAAAGATGAAGGTGCGCCATCTAACTTACCTTTTGAATTGCTCTACAACATCGATTTTCTCGTTCCTTCAAGGATACATCTTATAAGGAGAGTTTCGGACAGAGGAAAAAAAATAACATCAAAAACTGAGAATCGTCCTCTAAAAATATTGCTTATGGCATGTTCGCCTCAGGATGTTGAACCAGTGCTTGAGTTTGAGAAAGAAGAAGATACAATCTTTGAAGTCACTAAGCACTTGCCAGTAGAGATAGATGTAGAGGATACGGGCTCATTGGATGGACTTGGTGAACGGCTTGCATCTAATAAATACGATGTAGTTCACATTACAGGTCATGCGGATATTGATAAAAAGGGCGAACCATTTTTCTTGATGGAGGATGAAGAAGGTTTGCTTGCTCAGGTTACACCTTCGCAGTTATGGAAAAAACTTGATTTGAACCTGCCAAGGCTCGTTTTCCTTTCAGGATGCCGGACTGGAGAAGCGCCAGAGCATGTTGCTGCCATGTCGTTTGCACATCATCTTGTTAAAGGGCATGTACCTATTGTTCTTGGCTGGGGGCTGCCAGTATCTGATAGAGGCGCAAGTTTTGCGGCCAAGAAACTCTATTTCGAATTAAGCAGAGGAGAAAACATACCCGATGCTTTACTTAGGACAAGATATGAACTTTTTGAGCACTATCCTGATTGGTCTATTCTTCGACTTTTCTCAGATGGCACGCCACTTGATGTTCCTTTGGTTAAAGTAGGTCAGATGCCAAGACCAAAACCGAGAGAACTTCAATACACCTACTTACTGAGCAGCCAGGTGAAGGTGCTCGAAAAAGGATTCATAGGCAGAAGGAGACAGATACAGCAAGGATTGCGATGCTTGAAAAGAGATACGGGAAAAGTCGGCTTGCTTTTGCATGGAACAGGAGGACTTGGAAAAAGCTGTCTTGCTGGTAAATTCTGTGAGCGCTTTAAAGACCATACTTTGATAGTTGTCCACGGCGACCTGAATGCTTATACTTTTCGTGAAGCATTGAAAGACGGTTTTATACGCGGAAATGATGCTGAGGGGCTGAAGGCATTGGAGGAAAAAGAAGAAATTCCCAATATAATCAGAAAATTATGCCCCTCAGCTTTTCAAAAAAGGACTTACCTGATTTTACTTGATGATTTTGAGAAGAACATTGTGAGAATAAAAGAGGGGGATCTTCAAATTTGCGCCGAGGCTGTACCAATCATGGAAGCGCTTCTCAGATATTTGTCTTACAGTGGCAAGATGACACAGCTTATCATAACAACACGTCATCCTTTTTCTCTTACATTTGAAGGCAAAGACTTAGTTAAAGAAAAACTTGAATCCATTGGTTTAACCGGAGTTTATAAGAAATCATCAAAATCAAATAGCAGCGCTAAGTAAACTGTGGGTCTAACAAAATCTTTATTCAGTTGGGAATGAATGTTCCAAGCTGAAGTTTGCCAAAAATTTCCGCCGTC